>JAAZEI010000201.1 GCA_012512355.1 Clostridiales bacterium
GTACTGATGCTGTCTGCCACCCCGGTGAATAACCGGATGAACGATATCAAGAACCAGATCGCTTTCATTACTGAAGGCAATGCCCAAGCCCTCAGCCTCATTGAGCTGACCAGTATTGAGCGCACCCTGCGCCGTGCCCAGACCATCTTCAACCAGTGGAATGACCTGCCTGAGTTGGAACGCACCAGCCGTACCTTCGTGGACATGATGGAAATAGATTACTTCAAGCTGCTGGACACCCTCACCATCGCCCGCAGCCGCAAGCACATAGAGAAATACTATGACATCGCCGAGATCGGAGACTTCCCCAAACGCATTAAGCCCATCAACCGCTATAGCCAGATTGACGCGACCGGTGTTTTCCCGCCCATCGGCAAGATGAATGAGCTGATCCAGCAGTTAAGTCTTGCTGTTTATTCGCCCATCCTGTATCTTCGGGCAGATAAACGCCATGAGTATGAACAAGCCTATGATATCCAGGTGAAGGACGGAAAAACCTTCTTCCGCCAGAGTGACCGTGAGCGCAGTCTGGTGGCCTTGATGCGGGTGAATATACTGAAGCGTCTGGAAAGCTCTGTGTACTCATTTGCGCTGACAGTGGAGCGTATTCTGGAGATGATAAACCACTCCCTGGATATTATTGATAACCACCAAGGGCAGGTTGAACCGGATCTGAGTATTCTGGACATTGACCCGGATGATCAGACACTGGAAGAGCTGATGACCGGTACCAAGGTCAAAGTTCTCTTGCAGGACATGGACCTCATCAAGTGGAAGCAAGCCCTGGAGCTGGACTGGGAAAAGCTCAGCCGCATTTTGGATGCTGCCCGCTTGGTTACCCCTGACAAAGACCAAAAGCTTCACGATGCCAGGGCGCTGATGCGCCGGAAGATCGAACATCCTATCAACCCGGGCAATCGCAAAGTGATCATTTTTACTGCCTTTGCGGATACAGCCAAATACCTCTACGATCAGATAGCTGAGCCATTGAAGGCTCGGGGTATCTATGCGGCCCTCGTGACAGGGGCTGGGGAGAACCAAAGCACCCTGCCCATTCCCAAGCAGTATCGCAGGGAGATGCGTATCAGTGATCTGAATACCGTGCTTACTCTGTTCTCGCCCAAATCCAAATCCTGCAATTTGGTCTTCCCCGGTGTCACGGAGCATATTGACGTGCTCATCGCTACGGACTGTATCTCAGAAGGCCAGAACCTGCAGGACTGCGACTACCTCATCAATTATGACATCCACTGGAACCCGGTTCGCATTGTGCAGCGCTTTGGGCGCATAGACCGGATCGGATCGGAAAACAAGCAGATTCAACTGTGCAACTTCTGGCCCACGGAAGACCTGGATGAGTACATCAACCTGGAGCAGCGCGTCCGGGGCAGGATGGTGCTGATGGACATTTCCGCCACCGGGGAAGAGAATCTGATTGAGGAAAACGCGGGACGGGAGATGAAAGACCTGGCCTACCGCAAAAAGCAGCTGGAACGCTTGCAAAATGAAGTGGTGGACCTGGAGGATATTTCCGGCGGCATCTCTATCACCGACCTTACCTTCAGCGATTTCAAAGTAGACCTGATGGGATTCCTGAAGGAGCACCGGGAACAGTTAGCCAAAACCCCTTTAGGTATCCATGCTGTGGCAGCCATTCCGCGGGAGCTGCGGGGAGAGCTGCATCCCGGTGTTGTCTTCACCCTGAGGCAGATGGAAGGCAAAGTGCAAAGCCGCGAGCAAAACCCGCTGTTTCCTTACTATTTGATGTATATTACCCAGGAAGGCGTGGTGGAACTCTCCTTCCATCAGGCCAAGAAAATACTGGATTACGTCAAACGCCTGTGCGCGGGAAAATCCCAGGTATGTGCAGACTTAGTGGCTGCCTTTAACCGGGAAACCCATGACGGCGGGGACATGGCGGCTTACTCTTCCCTGCTCAAGACCGTGGTGGACGGCATCATTGGCCGCAAAGAGACCGCCGGTCTCCAGAGCCTCTTTGGCAAAGGCGGTACGCAGATGAACCTCAATGTCTTTGACGGTTTGGAGGATTTTGAGCTGGTGTCCTTCCTGGTACTGAAGGATGACAATCATGATTGATCTGGGCTATCCCCCTGCCTGCAAAATTGACAGGGTAATCTTTAAGAAGATGTTCAACGACGCTGGCGATTTATCCAAGGCGGATAAAACCCTGCTGATAGACAGCGTGGATAAAGTGACCTGGGCATATAACCTGAGGCGGGACAACACCATGATTTCCCCTTATCAGGATGATGTACGCAAGTATGAGGAAGTCCAGGTGATGCAAGTTCTATTGCGGCAGACTAAAGGAGTCCGGCGACTGGCAGAGATCATTATGAGGGCTATACCCTATCCCATGATGTTGTTGTTTGAGCA
>JAAZEI010000202.1 GCA_012512355.1 Clostridiales bacterium
CATCTACGCCGCCTTTGAATTGGGCGGCAACGCCGACCTGAACCCGGCTGATTACTTCCTCGAAAAGCCGCTGGGCGAGGGCGCGGTGGATTGGCCGGCCTACCTGGACGCGCTGGAGCAGATCGGGTACGACGGCTTCCTGACCATCGAGCGGGAGGTGGGGCACAGCCCCGAGGCCGATATCGGCATGGCGGTGAAGTTCCTGCAGAAGATGATTTAAGCCAAATATAAAAAGGGGGGTTGCCGCCGGGCAGCCCCTTTATGCTTTATGGTTTTTACTGTGCCACGATGATTTATTAATGGTGAGAGGTGCTTGTACCATGCATAATTTGATTATTCGCATAAAAAACATCACAGCTCTTGATGATAATTATTGCATGGATACCATAAGTTTTTGGAATCAGTTAGTCAAGTCCCATATAGTGTGTAAATTCGTCTTCGGCCATGACAGCCCTCAGGCAACAGCTTTGTCAGCATCCACCCTGATGGCTTGGGCTTCATAGTAGGCTTGCATATCAAGGTATTTCCGTCCTGTTGTCCAACGCTCATCCTGTTCAATGAGCAGTGCCCCAATCAGCCGAATTGCAGAAGCTTCATTGGGATAGATTCTGATGACCCGGTCTCTCCGACGAATCTCTTCGTTTAGACGTTCTAGCCCATTTGAGGTGCGAAGTCTTTGACGATACTTTTCCGGCAGGCTCATCACCGCCATGACATCTTCAAAACCAGCTTCAAGAATAGCCATGGCCTTAGGTGCATCTGCTTCAAAGGTTTGCAGTGTTTCCCTGAGCATTCTCCTGGCATCCTCCAGATCTTTGGCATGATAGATTCGATTGAGCCACTGTTTCAGCTCTGGCTGGTATTTCTTAGGGCACTTGTCCAAGACATTTCTGGAAAAGTGGGTTTGGCAGCGTTGCCAAGCCGCTCCTTGAAAATGCTTGCGAATGGCTTTGACCAGGCCCTTGTGGTCATCTGAGGTCACCAAGTCAACTGCATCAAGTCCCCGGTCTTTCAGCTCAGCAAAGAACTCACCCCAGCTGGTTTCTGATTCGCTGTCTGCCATCTTGAAGCCCAGAACCTCACGATAGCCCTCCTCATTGATTCCAACGGCCACCAGCAACCCCTTGGAACGAACACGCCCGCCTTCGCGCACCTTGAGATAGATGGCATCCGCCACGAGAAAGGGATATTTTTTGTTTAATGGGCGGCTTCTAAAGGCGGCCACAAGGGGATCTAGTCGCTGACACAAATTCGAGACCGTTGATTTGGAGAAACTCTTCCCGCATAGTTCCTCGGTAACCATTTCAATCTTACGGGTGGAAACGCCGTTGATCACCATCTCAATCATGGCCAACACCAAAGCCTGCTCACTTCTTTGATAGCGTTCAAACATCGAGGTGCTGAATTCGCCGTTTCTATGGCGAGGCACATTGAGTGTGATGGTCCCCACGCGAGTCGTCAGACCCCTTTCACGAAAACCGTTGCGATAAGCAGTGCGGTCTTCAGTGCGTTCATAAGGGCCAGCTCCAAGTTGTTCGGTCGATTGAGCCAGCAAAACCTGGTTAAGAATGGTCTCAAGCAGCTTTGAAAAAGCATCATCCCGACCATCTTTTGAAAAAAGTCCGTGTAAAAGTTCGCTTTCCAGTGTAATATTGAATTGAGCCATGAGTTCGTCTCCTCTCGATTTGATGTTGCCCTAACACCATCATAACCGAGGATCGAATGATTGGCTCATTCTTTTTACACCAGTATATGGACTTAATCTAGTCTTTTTATGTTGTGGTTAAATCATCTTATACAGTAAATGCGCCCTTAACGGGCATATTGCTTGCAAGTAAAATGCTGATGGTATGAACAGCCATAATTATTTTTGCATATTTCATAGCTATTTTCTGTAAGATCCAAGCGCCGAGCGCGTCTTATAGGTAAGGAG
>JAAZEI010000203.1 GCA_012512355.1 Clostridiales bacterium
ATTCAATGGCGAAAAAATTGTCGACTTGAAAGATATGATTAAGCAAAACAATTCCGACAATAAAGCACAGCACGATGAACTTAGCAGCAGGTCGACCGTGCTCGAGTCTAAACCGGGCAAGCGCTGGGAATCAATCGTAGGAAGCGTGGTATTGATTTTGATCACTGCTGGTATCACATATCTGCTGTCCACAATGGGGCTGAAATAATAGAATTACTGGAGGATAACATGTTAGGATTGTTTTTACTGTTTTCAATGACGATCTGGTTTGTGGTAGATATCTTAAAGCAAAACATTAAACTGATCAATCTACCCGATACAGTTTATAATGTAATTGTTTGGATTGTAGCTTTAGCTGTTGGAATGTTGATTTCATTTCAGTTTAAGCTCGATGCATTTGTGCTAGCATCAGAGATTATGACAGGCTTTATCCCATTCACTCCAATAGAACCAACCATTACTGGTTATATATTTGGTGGGCTGCTATTAGCGAGTGGATCAGGAGGCGTCAACGCCTTTTTAAAAGCACTGCGAGGGCTCAAGCCAGAAGAGCCGCCTGAAGCATAATAAAAGTGAACAATTGCTGCCGTAACCTACTCCCAACACGTTCCCAACAAATGGCTAAAAAAATAAGCGTGTACAACGATAGTAACTCCCCTGCTAAGGGAGTAGACGGGTTAAACCGTGCGAGGGTTCAAATCCCTCCTTCTCCGCCAAAAAAACCCTTGATGACTTCATCAAGGGTTTTTTCAATATAATTGTATTTCATATTTATCGTTATTTATTAGGGCAGAGCAATCAGCAGCAACACCCACAGCTTGGGTCCAAAGATAATAAAGCCTATGGTAGCAGCAGCAAGAGAAGCGATCAAAACAGCGCCGGCTGCTGTATCTTTTGCAATTTTTGCAAGGGGATGAATATCCGGTGAAGAGAGGTCGATAGCAGTTTCGATGGCAGTATTTAACAATTCACATCCTATAACCAGAGCGAAAAGGATAAGAAAAATGCACCATTCGGTTGTGCTGCATCTAAGAACCAATGCGAAAGTAATGACGATGGCCATGGCGGCAAAATGTATCACCATGTTGCGCTCCGCTTTCAAACCGTGAATGATGCCGTCAAAAGCATGGGCGAAACTGTGAATGAGGCTGTGCTTTGAACCAACTCCTTTAAGTTTATTGCTCAGACTTTCATCAAAAGCAAAATAGGCATGAACAAAACCTGTAAACATAATGAGATAAAGGCTTGAAATCAAGTAGCCGGCAACAATGTCTGAAAGATAATGAACGCCTAAGTAGATGCGGCTCAGGCCAATGAGGGATATGGTGATAAGTGTCAGTGCGGTCAGCAGCCGTTTTATCAATGCAGACAATTTTGACTCAAAGATAATATAGATGACAAAGCCATAGAAGGCGGCAGCTCCCATGCTGTGTCCGCTGGGGAAGCTGAAACCGCGCTCTGAGACCAGCTGACTGATAACAGCAGGTCTTGGCCTGGCATAAATTTCTTTTAGCCCCAGATTAAGGATAACGGCAAAGGTTAAGTTTAAAAAGATCGGAACCCAGAACTTGCGCTGACGTACAACGAAGGCAAGAATCATGCTGCCAATGATAAGAGCAAAGGGGCTTGCCAAATCAGAAATAAATTTCATGTTCAGTGTGACAACAGGGCTGCGCATACTTGCAATAAAAAGCGATACAGCCTCATCCATCGGCTGAAGCGCCTCTAGGTTATAGGAGATTAAGAAAAAACTTAAGATACAAAGAAAAAAAGCTATCCATTTGATGCGTTTGAATTTTTTCACAAAACCTCCTAAAATAAATCACCCAGTGAGAGATGAGATAAGAACAATAAGATTATTACTCCACTTTCCAATCCACCACTGATTTATCAAAGGTACTAATACTTAGCTGGATGCCTTCTTCCCAAGTCGGCAACGTGAAATGCTGGTCAAAATAGAGCAATCGCTCGTCTGTTCGCTCTGGAGAATTGCTGACGTTAATCATAAAAGGCATAAAACGCACCCCATCCCTGATTACCTCATTGCTGTCAAAACCTTGGAATCGTCCAAAGTAATGCCTCTTGCGGCCTGTCAGCAAATCACGCAAGAATTTTCGGTAAGATGCCAATGGAGACAGACTGATACCCCAGGCGAAGATCAATGTTGCCCCCATGAGGCACAGCAGGACAACTGTTAGCCACTGAATTCTGGCAGCAAAAGAGATAATAAGGCCAAAGAACAAAACAGCTTCCACCAGCAATAAGATCAGAGCGCGGCGATGGAGCTGTTGATTTATTGATTCCAAATGCTCTTGTTTATACACGGTTTGCCTCCTGAATAGAATAGATAAATCATAGCGTATCTTTGTAAAAATGTCGAGCGTTTGACAGCTGTCAACCAAGAACTATATAATAAGCTGTCGTAAGTCTGCGACCATCAGGAGGAGGGCGGTCAATGAGCTGCCCATGGAAAGAGGTATTTTTTGGCCCTATCAAAAGAGTTTGAAGCTCTGAACATTTCAACTGAGGTGCTCAAAGCCCTGGAAGGAATGGATATTCACAAGCCCACTACTGTTCAAAAAGAAACAATCCCACCCATGATGGCAGGACGTGACATCATTGGCATTGCCCCAACGGGGACTGGAAAAACCATTGCTTTTGGTATCCCAATGCTCGAATACATCGATGTGCATGCGCCGCATATCCAAGAGGTTGTCCTGGCGCCTACTCGTGAATTGGCTTTGCAAATTACAGAAGAATTGGACAGTCTGGCTCATTTTATCCCGCAGATTCGCATCACTGCTTTATACGGCGGCCAGCCGATTGCCAAGCAGCTCACCCTGCTTAAACGCAAACCACAGATTGTTGTTGCAACGCCAGGTCGGATGTTAGATTTAATGAACCGTGGCATGGTACAGCTTGGCAAAGTGCATACATTGGTGATAGACGAAGCAGATGAAATGCTTAAAATGGGTTTCGTTAAAGATGTTACCAAAATCATTGAGTCAATCCCCAGGACCAGGCAGATGGTGATGTTTTCGGCTACCACCAACCAGGATGTACAGACCATCTCATGGAAGTTTCAGCGCGAGCCCATTGAAATTTATGTTCAGGCCACAGAGGCTGACCTTCCTCATATTACCCAATATACGATTATTGTTCCGCGTGAGAGTAAGCAGGAACGCCTGAGCTATTTGCTTGACAGTGATGAGTTTGGTCGGGTGATGATTTTCACCAACACGAAATATATGGCACAAAGGCTTGCTGACAGGCTTCAAAAACAAGGCTACAAAGCAGAAGCGCTGCATGGTGACATTCCTCAGAATAAGCGTACGGTTATCATGAACAATTTTAAACGCGGCAGATTCCCTATTCTTGTCGCCACAGATGTTGCGGCGCGGGGGATAGATGTGTACGATGTTGAAGCGGTAATCAATTATGACTTGCCCAACGAAAACGAATATTATACCCATCGCATTGGCCGCACCGGCAGAGCCCGCAAGCATGGCGTTGCTTTTACCATGATGACATACCAGGAAAGTGTCAGGATGAATGAAATACTCCGATATATAAAGGGAACTCCTTCGCCTTTGCATTTTGATGCCAATGGTATTCTTTGTACAGAAGACAATCAACCATTCTTTGAACATATTTAAACGCTAACTGTTAGACATTTTTGCCAATGGCTGCATGATATACTGTACATCAAGATAAAAGCGCCCATATGCGGGCGCTTTTTATCTTGTCTAAAACGGTTTATTTTACGGTTGCTTTGAAAGCTTCGATAAATTCAGGATTGCTCCAGGTACCGCATGCGATTAAGCTATTGCCTTTAACTGACATCTGTAAGATGATGCCATTGCTGTATTGTATCAGAAGCGCTTGATCCGAGATGCTCGTAGAGCTGCTTTTATAGGAAGAGTCATTGAGTAAAATACTCATAAGCATTGATACCTGCTGGGCGTCTGTGACGGTTCCAACACCTGAAAGCTGCAAGCCTGCTATGGGTCCTTTGAGCGTATCAGGTAAACTCTCGCTGCCAAGCAGGGCATTGCCGCTGAAGCTGACGCGCTGGAAAACACGCAGCTTACCTTCTACTTCTGCCGCTAAAGCAGAACCCTCCATCTGGGCAATCTGAAATACCTGTGTTCCTATGGTCGCCACATTGCTTAACAGCATGGAGGAAGAATCCAGGGCTGGCTCCTGATTAAAAACTTCTACATGTCCAAGGTACGCTCCCAGCATGTCTTCATCGATTGATGTTGGGTTATTCAGAAGTCGGTAAAAGCCACCGTTCGCCGTCCGGATCAAGGGGAAATTACCGCCTTGTGACCTGGCCCAAACACCCTTGTAATTGGGGATGGCACCGGGCTTGCCCAGGTTGATGCTGCCTTGAGGCAGATTGCCTGCGCGCAGGACAGCCACTTGGGGAAGAATACCGGCAGCTTGTGTTTTGAATTGCTGCTTGCTTTGATTTTTCCCGCCAAACACCTGAAGGCTCAAAGCACCAATTCCAAATAATAGGACGAGGACGCTTACAAACGCAAGAATTCTTTGTGGGAATAATATTGTCGATTTTCGTTTTGGGGCACCGCGGCTTAGAATCTTCTCAAAAAGCGCCTGATCAGCCGTGAGGCCGCCAAGCATTTCCTCTGCAATGTGTGGAAGTTGATTAAGCTTCATCTTGTATGTCATCCTCCTCCAATAATGCTTTGAGTTTCTTGCGGCCGCGAGACAACCTGCTTGAAATGGTGCCTGGCTGTACGCTGAGCATATCTGCAATTTCCTGCGTTGTATAGCCTTGATAATAAAATAATAGAAAAACCTCTTTCACTTCGGGTGGGAGAGTATAAATTGCTTGCATCAGAGCTTCTTTTTCCAATTTTTGATCAAATTGATCATCAGCTGGTATCATTTCAAGCTTTTTACTACCCAAAATAACTCTTCTGGCCCAGGCGCTGCGCCATTGGTCACGGCAGATGTTGAGTGCAACTTTCAGCAGCCAGGATTTTTCGCTTCCAGGTATTAACTCAGGCTTTTTATCCATCAGACGGATAAAAACCTCCTGTGTAACATCTTCAGCCCTGGTCTTATCTCCTAAATAAAAATAGCTTACCCTCAAAACATCGCCTGCATATTTGATATACAGGGATTCTACCAAGGAAGCAGACTCGGTTTGTTTATCCAAAGTTACCTCCCTTTCGTCTGCTTATCTATAAAACGCGGCAAAGTTCGAAAAGCTTGCAAACTTTTTAAATTTAGAGTTGTTCCAATAAGAAGTCACTGCATTCTCGCACACCGCAGTTTGAGAAATAAAGATTTTCCAGCGGTATCCATTCCTCAAAAAAACGTTCAGCCCCTTCAAGATTTCGTTTGCGGATGCGGTTGGCCTGAAATTGCTCATCGATATCGAGAAAAACTTTAATGTCATAAAAATCACGGAGTTTTGGGTGGAGGCTATATGAGCCCTCTATAATATGAAGGGGGGCCGTTCCCGCTTTTTTCGCGCTAAAGGTGTCAGATTGACAATCATAGATATAATAAATGAATTCTTCATCCCTTGCAAGCGGTTGAAGCACCTGTGACAAGAAGCGTTCATGATCTACATTGCCGCCGGGCAGACCTAGCCTAAGTTCTGTGCGCATATCTGGCTGCAGAAAGAAATCATCCATATGAAATATTTGCGTACCCGGGTATTTTTTCAGCAGCTCTTGCGCCAAAGTAGATTTGCCCCCACCGCTGGGTCCGTCTATGGCGACCAGGGGAGAAGTCATGGTCATGAGCGTCTGGATTGTATCCAGAAGACTTTGCATATTTTTCAACGTTCCTCTCTGAAGAAATTGACACCGCAGCCTGCAGGCTGCTGATGTTCACGCTTTTGTTTAATGCTGGAGAATATCAGGACAAGGCAGGTAACGATAAAAGGCAGCATGGAGAAGAGGGCGCCGGGAATATCAATGATATTCTTTGGGATATATAGCCGCAGCACGCTGAGAGCACCGAAGATGAGTGCTCCAAAGATAGCTCTTGTCGGACTCCAGGAAGAGAAGATGACCAGTGCCAGCGCGATCCATCCCTGTCCGCCGATAATGTTGGGCTGCCAGTTGCCTACAGCAGTCACCAGCGATACATATGCACCGCCAAGACCACAGATACCGCCGCCCAAAAGAATGTGGATATATTTGTATTTGCTCACACTAATTCCCATAGCATCTGCAGCTGCTGGGTTTTCACCCACTGCGCGCAAATTAAGGCCATGTCGGCTGCGATTAAGATAAATGCTCATACTGACAGATAGAATAATAACAAAATAGGTTAAAATAGAATGACTAAACAGCAGTTTCCCAATGACCGGAATATCAGATAAAATACCCATGTCCAAGGGAAGCAAAACGTTTTTAACTTTGTCAGAGATAAAGACAGTGCCTGCTGCATGACTGTCTTTTATAATTTCACCGATGAAGTTGGCAGCCCCCGTACCAAATATGGTCAGTGTAAGGCCTGTTACGTTTTGATTTGCCTTTAGGGTGACTGTAATAAAGGCATAGATAGCGGCACCGGCCATGCCTGCTGCAAAAGCAAAGAGCAAAGCCATGGCTGCGCTGTCAAAAATAAAGCCGCCTAAAAAGCCGAAAATGGCACCCAGATACATCATGCCTTCGACACCCAGGTTAAGGTTTCCGGATTTTTCTATCAGAATTTCACCCAGAGTTCCATAGAGAAGAGGGACGCTGGCCAGAACCGCGGCATAAAAGAAGGCTAATAACTGCTGAGCAAACGTCATGCCTTAACCTCCTTGCGAACAGCGATGCGGAATCTGATAAAAAATTCACTGCCAAGCACAAAAAACAGGATGATTCCCTGCAGAATATCTGACATGGAGCCGGGAATGCGAAACTCAGTCTGCATCATGCTGAAGCCTTTTTGCATCACACTAAAGAAAAAAGAGACAATCATGATGCCAAATGGTGAAAGCCTTGAAAGCCAGGCAATGGATACTGCAGTAAAACCTCGTCCGTTGGCAACTGCATCAGTTAATTGTCTATCGGGTCCGGCAACCTGAAGCATACCAACCAATCCGCAAATACCCGCTGAAATAAACATGGTACGCATCACAATGCGTTTGACTGGCATTCCGGCATATCTTGCGGTCATCATATTTTCACCCACAACGCTCAATTCATAGCCCTGTTTCGTGTAGCGAAGATAGATGAACATCCAAACCACTGCGACAATCATCACAATCCAACCAATGTGCACATTGCCTATGCCGGGAAGGAGTACTTCTGGAAGTCTGGCCTGTTTTGTAAAACGCGGCATGGAAGCAAAACCGCCTTCGGGGTTGCGCCAGGGTCCTTCACGAAGATAGGTGATAAAATAAAGAACAATATAATTAAGCATCAAAGTAAATAAAGTTTCATTTGTACCGTAACGTGTTTTGAAATATGCTGGGATAAGACCCCATAAGCCGCCTGCAATGATGGCAGCAATGGCCATGACAAACAGCAGCAAAGGGCTTGGCAGATGATTGTGAAAGTAGGCAAAATAACTGGCAGCGATGGCGCCTGCACATATCTGCCCCTCTGCTCCTATGTTCCAAAAGCGCATTTTAAAAGCTAAAGCAACCCCCAAAGTAGTCAGACACAAGGGGATCATCAGCTTGACGGTCTCTTTTTGCATGCCGGGGCCGCCAAGTGATCCCTTCAGCATCGTCCAATAGATGTGAAGAGGGTTAAATCCGAGCATTAAAAGGAAGATTCCCCCGACTCCCAGAGCTCCAAAAACCGCAAACAGCCTAAATAGCCAGGTTTGAAAAGTACTCATATCACCCCTTTGGACCAGATGATATCGAGAGAGAGCATAAGTCTTAGGCATAGGCATCCTCCTTATCTGTTCTCAACCCGGCCATCTTCATTCCCAACAAGGCTTTTGTGGCAAATTTGCTGTCGACAATCGCCGTTAATCTGCCTGAAGAAAGAACAGCAATGCGGTCGCATAGCGAGAGGAGGACATCCAAATCTTCACCAATAAACAGTACAGCAACTCCTTTGAGTTTCTGCTCATTGAGCATGTCGTAAATACGCATACTGGCCCCAATATCCAAACCGCGCACAGGATAGGCAGTAATGAGAACTTTTGGAGAAAGACTGATTTCTCTCCCCAGCAATACCTTTTGTACGTTGCCTCCCGATAGTTTCTGAACAGGTGTATTCAGACCGGGAGTTGAAATATCCAGCCCCTCTATCATCCGGGCAGCTTCGTTTTTAGCGCTTTTTCGATTCAGCAGGATGCCGGGCTGTTCTCGATAGGTTTTAAGAAGGAGGTTGTCGGGGATGTTCATGCTGCCAACGAGTCCCATCCCCAGCCTGTCTTCAGGGATAAAGGCCATGGAGACGCCGCGTTTTATAATATCTCTGGGGCTGAGACCATCGATGCGCTTCCCATCAAGCAATATGCTGCCGCCTGATATTTCTTGCAGCCCGGCGATGGCTTCACACAGTGCTTTTTGTCCGGAACCAGCTACTCCCGCCACCCCTAAAATTTCGCCTGCATGAAGCTGGAAGCTGACAGACTGCAGTTCTTTTTGTCCATCAGCCGCGGTGATGCTCAGTTGATGCACGTCAAGGATCGTATCACCGGTTTTGGCCAATGCTCGTTTAATCTGCAAGTCAACTTGACGGCCGACCATCATTTGGGTCAGCACAAACCGATCAGCCTTGGCTGTGTCTATTGAGCCTACATTGACACCCTTGTGTAAAACCGCCACACGATCAGAGATATTCATGACCTCTTCAAGTTTGTGCGTGATAATTACTATAGCTTTCCCATCCTCTTTCATGGCTCGGAGAATTTTGAACAAACTCTCGATTTCTTGAGGGGTGAGAACCGCTGTTGGTTCATCCAGTATCAGAATATCCGCGCCTCGTGTTAACACTTTGAGTATTTCCACAGATTGTTTCTCAGAAACTGACATGTTATAGATTTTTTTATCCAGGTCTGTTTTTAATCCTAATTTCTTACAGACTTCGTCGGGCGAAAATGCCTGATTATTACGTTGACCAAGCTGGATGTTCTCTCTGGCGGTGAATAAATCCACCAGTTTAAAATGCTGGTGTATCATGCCAATTCCAAGATTAATGGCATCTTTTGGTGAACGGATGTTAACCGCTTTTCCTTTAATAAATATATTTCCCTCATCAGGCTGATAAATACCCGAGAGCATATTCATCAAAGTGGTTTTGCCTGAGCCGTTTTCACCCAATAAGGCCAAAATCTCTCCTGAATGAACATCAAGGTTGATATGGTCATTGGCCTTGACCGTGCCAAAGGTTTTAGTAAGTCCTATGAGCTGTATGGCGGGCATGTCATGCTTCACAAAATACATCCTTTCCAATATGGGATAGATAGATTATGCAAAATGAATCGTGAAAAAGCAAGAAAAGCATGAGGCTATCACTCACAGAGCGATAGCCTCAAAAAAAGATCGGATTATTTTACATCGACACCCTTTACCAGCAAATGAGTCATCAGGCCGCCGGTAATATCATCATCTTCAAGCATGGCGCCTTCGTTCACGACCAGCTCATCAGTATTGCTGTAGATAGGGCCATAAAAAACATCCCAATCACCGGACAAGATTTTTGCGCGGGCAGCTTCTATTTTTTCAGCAGTGCCTTCCGCCACATTCTTTGACAGGGGAGAGATATCAACCATATTTTCAGCCAAACCGATAAAATAGTTTTTTGGGACCCATTCGCCTTGAATTCTGTCCTTAACCTGAGCGGTGTAGACGCTTTCCCAGTGCCATATTGGCGCTGTTAAGTGTGCGTTGGGTGCAATGGAGGTCATGTCCGTGTTATAGCCAACACCGAACTTGTCTTGTTCCTCAGCAGCAACCTGGGGCATGGCAGAATCTACATGCTGGGCAATCACGTCGCACCCCAGGGAAAGCAATGCTTCAGCTGTTTGTTTTTCAAGGGTGGGATCGCCCCAGGAGTTGATGTATTTGACATATACTTTGGCTTCAGGATTGACGCTCTGGATTCCCAGAGCAAAAGCGTTGATGCCGCCATTGACTTCTGCGTTGTCAGGCCAGGCTGCCACATAACCCACCAAGTTAGACTGGGTTTTTAGACCAGCAGCAATGCCCGAGAGAAACCGAGCCTGGTAGATGCGTCCAAAATAGTTGTTAAAATTGACGCCATTATTTTTGTAGCCGGAACAGTGGGAGAAGATAACTTCAGGATATTCATCAGCTACTTCTTCCATATAGTCCATGAAACCCCAGGAATTGCCAAAAATAATATGGCATCCCGCGTCCACCAATTCACGCAGAGCGGTTTCACATTCCGAGTTTTCCGCAACATTAAATTTATATAGAACTTGGTCATCACGCAGGTTTAAAGCTGTTTTCATTCCTTCAATGCCATTGTAATGCGCACCTGAGAAGCCATCATCTTTGGGACCGATAAACACAGCACCCACTTTGATTTCTTCAGAAGAGATAGGGTCAAAAGTGGATTCAGACAGAGCAGCAGGCAGGATAGCGAGGGCAAGGATAAGGACCAGCATGACGGAAATCAATTTCTTTGACATAATTCCTCCCAAAATGGTTTATATTTCTCCATCGGTGTTGCGAAAAAGGATGTTACCATCTGATATTTCGTCTATCACCGCCAAAGACAGCAGGGGAAGGCCAAGAGCACGCAGCTGACTGCCGCCTTGCTGAAAGCCTTTTTCAATGGCGATGCCAATACCTACAAGATTGGCATCTGCTTTTTTTATAATGGCCATCAGGCCTTTGACTGCCTCTCCATTGGCTAAAAAGTCGTCAATGATCAATACTTTTGAACCTTTGTAGAGATAGCGCAAATCAACGCGAATTACGCAATGATCCCGGTGGGTAAAACTGTATATCATTTCTTCAGCCATGTCAGGACTTTGATTAAACGCTTTGCTTTTCTTTGCGAATATGACCGGTATATCATGCAGCGCATGAGCTGTTGCCACAGCCAGAGCGATGCCGGAGGATTCTATGGTTAAAATGAGGTCAGGAGCTTCTTTTCCAAAGCGCAGGGCAAAAGCTTCTCCCAACTTGAACAGAAGTTTAGAATCCAAACGATGGTTTAAGAAGCTGTCAACCTTAATAATTCCCGGTTCTATGGTTTGCCCTTTGCTGACAATAGCTTCCTTCAGTGCCTGCATACTTGTTTACTCCTTAAAACACGAACATTAAAATGAGATACAAGATTATCATACAGTTTTTGAAATGAGTTTGCAAGTGTATTTACAAATATATTTTTTTGCGTTTGAGCTCTATTTTGAGAAGAATGCTCTTCTTTTAGTTTTATCTCTAATGTTTTTTAAATGTATGTATATTTTGGTAAAATACTTGTAAGAGTTTTTGTTTTGGGATATAATTGCTCCATATCAATTAAATTGGGGGAAATGAATATGGTCATAGGTATCCCAAAGGAAATCATGCATGGTGAAAACAGAGTTTCAGCAACGCCTGACACTTGTGCAAAGATGATAAATGACGGACACACCGTTTTGGTAGAAGCAGGAGCGGGACTTGGTTCTTATTTTCATGATGATGCTTATGAAGCCGCAGGAGCTATCATAACTCACGATGTAGCATCACTCTACAAAGAGGCAAACCTTATCCTCAAAGTGAAAGAACCGCAGTTTAATGCATCACTCAATTCGCATGAAGTGGATCTCATGCATCAGGGTCAGTACCTGATTACATTTATTCATCCGGCATCCCCTGTTAATCACCAGATGGTAAAAGATCTTGCAAAAAAAGGTGTTATATCACTGACACTTGATGGCGTACCGCGTATTTCCCGGGCGCAGAACATGGATGCTTTAACGTCAATGAGCACCTGTGCAGGGTACAAGGGCATATTGATTGCTGCCAACCTCTTGCCTGCCTTTATCCCACAGATCTTCAGCGCTGTTGGCATGATTAAACCCCTTAATGCCCTGGTTATTGGTATGGGTGTTGGCGGTTTGCAGGCTCTTGCAACAGCCAAACGCCTTGGTGCGGTAACTTATGCAGTTGATACCCGTGCAGCAGCCCGTGAGCAGGCAGCGAGTTTGGGCGCTAAGATCATTGATATTAATATTCCAGAAGAACTCGCGCAGGGACAAGGCGGATATGCCAAAAACCTTAGCCCTGAAATGCTCAAACAAGAGCGAGAGTTAATTGCCGCCCACCTGTCGAAAATGGATATTGTTTTTCTCAGCGCCTTGGTACCGGGCAAATTGGCTCCTGTTATTATTACCAAAGAAATGGTAGCCACCATGAAGCCGGGGTCTGTTATCGTTGATATCTCTATTGACCAGGGTGGCAACTGTGAATCCACCGTACCTGCGCAAATCGCGGATGAAGGCCTGGTGCACATCGTGGGTATTAAAAACATCCCCGGAATGCTGCCTGCATCTTCTACCTGGATGTTTGCGCAAAACATCTATAATTTAGTAAAGTATCTCATTGTGGATGGACAAATGGTTCTCAACCCTGAAGATGAAATCATTCAAGGGATTCTCACCACCAAAGGTGGCGAAGTAGTTCACGAAGGCGCACGAGAGGCCATGGGGATATGAGCAGAGAACTCATTCTGATCCTCGTCTTTATAGCTGCTGCCTTGATTGGTTATAAACTCATCAATGCAGTGCCCAGTCTTTTGCATACACCATTGATGTCAGGCATGAATGCCTTAAGCGGTGTTACCATTTTGGGCTGTATGATGGCACTCGGATTCAACTTGGGTTTAGGCTCCAGGGTCATTGGTATCATCGGGATTGTATGCGCGACCGTCAATGTGGTCGCAGGTTTCTCCCTGACAGATCGAATGCTCAACATGTTCCATGGCAGCAAGGATGAGGAGAAAAAGCAATGAGTGATTCTCTGTTTTATATTCTTTCGGCTATATTGAGCATGTTGGTGCTTTTGGGCATTCATTGGGGCAGCAAGGTAAGAACGTCGGTTCGCGGCATCCGCTTGAGTGCGCTGGCTATTCTGCTCGCCATCATCATTGTTTTCATTAAATATAATCTTCTAGGCATCATGGATATTTGGATCGGTCTCGCGATCGGTATCGCCATTAGTGTCTATATTACTGCGCGTGTCAAAATGATCGGGATGCCGCAGTTGGTAGGTCTGCTTAACGGCCTTGGAGGCTTAGCTTCAGCTGCGGCAGCTTTGCTGACGATACAGCATGGTGGAAATATTACTAAATTTGAGTTAATGACTGCTCTCATCGGCCTTGCTGTAGGTGCCTTCACTTTAAGCGGCAGTTTGGTAGCCGCTGGGAAACTGCACAGAATACTCCCGCAGAAACCCATCGTATTGCCCAGGGGTCAGCTGCTGTTGGGAATGATAGCTTTGCTGATGATGGTGCTGATTCTGATACCTATGTTTGCTTCTTCCAATGTAGTGACATATACCTGGCTTTTACTGGCGGTCAGTCTTCTGTTTGGTTTGCTCTTTGCTCTGCCGGTTGGTGGAGCAGATATGCCCATCACCATTTCTTTGCTTAATTCAACTTCCGGCATTGCCGCTGCGATTACAGGGATGGCTATTGGCAACGTGCTGTTGGTTTCTGTTGGCGGTATTGTCGGGGCCTCAGGTCTTTTGCTGACTTTAATCATGTGCCGATCCATGAATCGCAAATTGTCCGGTGTCATATTTTCGCGCAAGCGCATAGATGTACATTCGCTCGATGCATCCGTCAGTATGCCAGAAGATGAGAAGGAATTGACGCCTTTACAGTCCGTGAATATAATGTCTGAGTCTGTGCCTGTGGCAGCACAGGAAACTGATTTGGCTGATTGGTTAAGTGATGCCAAAAACATCGTCATAATCCCCGGATATGGGATGGCTGTTTCCCAGGCACAGGAGCTTGTGAAAACTCTGCTTGATAAGCTGGAGCAGGGCGGATGCAAAGTGCGTTTCGCCATTCATCCCGTTGCAGGCCGCATGCCCGGACATATGAATGTCCTCTTGGCTGAAGTTGATATTCCCTATGATAAGCTTTTTGAGATGGATGAAATCAACCCTGATATGCACAATGCGGACATCGTTATTGTCATTGGCGCAAACGATGTCATCAACCCTGCTGCCAATACGGCACAAGGAACGCCCATTTATGGAATGCCTGTGCTGGATGTCCAAAAAGCAAAGAAGTTGGTCATCTGCAATTTTGATAAAAAACCTGGTTATGCCGGGGTGGAAAACCCTTTGTATGATAACAGTCCTAACATCATTCTGCTGCTTGGTGATGCCAAGGATAGCCTGGAGAAAATCATCCGCCATCTTGGGTAAAGGAATGTGACATTGGTTAGAAAGGGAGCAGGTGCTCCTTTTTTTGATTAGAAGAAGGTCATATGATATAATTATTTATCAAGATTATGTTTTGAGAGGAGTAAAATCGAGATGAAAAAACGTTTATTATATATTGCATTGGCTTTGTTGCTTGCTGTTGCTCAATTGGGGCTCGCATCTTCGCCGTTAAGCCACCCGGAAGCTGTCACAAGCAATGTCGGGAGAAGCTATTCTTTTTCCCAAAGCAGACGCGGAACCTTTGTCAGTGATGACATGGATGTTGCCTGGGTTGACAGCCGCGGCAACGTCAGCTTTGTCAGCCAAGGGGAGACCATTGTTACTTTTACCGACCAAAAAAACCAGAAAACAGCATCCATTGTTTTTACAGTTCTTGAAGGTGGCACCATACCTGCTGAAGTACAAAAAGGAATTGATATAGCGATTATGGAATGGGAAGAGTTTCTGCAGCTTGGCAGGTCAATTCCCAAATCAAACAAATATACCAAATGGCGATGCGGTCGTCCTTGTGAGTTTGGCTGGTGCGGTGCTTTTGTCAACTATAGTCTGGACATGGGAGGTGTCCCCATGACTTCCCGCGAGGATGCGCAGCTGGTCCCTGACGGACGGGCTTTCGCCATTCGTGAGGCAGCAGTGCCAAAAATACTTGAAGGCTTTAAAAAAATGGATCGCATAGGCTTTATTCCTCAACCGGGTTCTGAAGTCATTTATGGCAGGCGCGGGGGATATACTACCATCCACGTTGGGTTTGTAACTGATGTAAAGTCATTGGGGGAGGGTAAATATGAAGTCCAGACGATTGAAGGAAATATGGGCCCGCGCATACGCCGTTATCACTATATATACGATGCCCTGGCTGAAAATTATGAGCGCAATATGACGATGCTGCCAAAAGAACAGCAGACAGATCCGGATGTTTTCCATTATCCTTTGCACCTTGACGGTGCTTGGTATGTAACTGCCTTTGGCCAAACATGGTATTAGCAAGCTCATCAAATCAAGTTTTATAATAAATACAAAACAGCATTAAGATCTAAAAGGACGGGGAATATTTTCCCGTCTTTTTAGAAAAGTATTCAGACGATATGAATTCAAAATTGTGTTTGGGGAAAAACTAGTCGGGCCGATTGAATCGTTTCAGCCTGATTGCGTCTTCCATTTCAAGTTCCCGATTTCCAGCTTGGGATTCAAGATGGTGCGTCAGTTCGTGTTTGAGTACTTTGTCTATTTCTATTCTGAACTCTTCTTCTGATTGCATCCATGAAAAAACTTCACAGAAAGAACCGTAGTATAAAACAACGCCCCGCCCCATCACCGGATGAACTCTATATTCTCCAAGTATATAAACAGGCAGATTTGGCCGGACTCGATGTTCGCGTTTGCTTTTGACGCTGACGATGACGCCCAAATTAAGATTTTTAAATATTTCATCTGGCAGCAGCGCTGCCTGTTCATCCAAAATAATTGAGAAGCGTTCGATGCTGATCATACCATTCACCTCTTATTCAGCAGTATACTGAGAATGATGATTGTATGCAACAAACCAGGTGATTCATGCTGTTTTGCTTGCCCATGTTTGAGGCTTGTGCTAAAGTGGATATACTAAACAACAGGAGAACAACATGCATTTCACGCAATATCAGGATTTGAATTGCCTGCACCTGCACCGGCTGCCAAATCGCACCACAATCATACCCTATAAGGATGAACACACTGCCCGTCAGCAGGAAAGGGAAGCTTCGGCGTTTTTTCATTCTTTAAATGGCCAATGGGATTTTCATCTTTATGACAGTCCGGCGCAAATATCCGATGATTTAAAGACATGGGAATATTCAGCAGAAATTCGTGTACCGGGTTGCTGGCAGATGCAGGGCTTTGGACAGCTTCAATATACCAATGTCAAATATCCCATTCCCTATGACCCGCCTTATGTGCCCGACATGACGCCTGTAGGCAGCTACCGACGTTTTTTCGACTTGAAAGATACATTTGAAAGCCGCAGCACTGTTTTGCGTTTTGAAGGTGCCGACAGCTGCTATTACGCCTATGTCAATGGCCAGCTGGCAGGTTTTTCAAAAGGTCCTCATATGCCTGCTGAGTTTGATATCACAGAGCTTGTTAAGCCACAAGAAAATATACTCCAGGTGCTTGTCTTTAAATGGTCTGACGGTACTTACATTGAAGATCAGGATAAGTGGCGGCACAGCGGTATATTTCGTGATGTGATGCTGCTGAGTTTTGGCAAAGCTGCCATTGTGGATGTACAGGCTGATGCCGGTCTTGACAGTGATATATCAACAGGGGTGTTAAACCTTAAAGTCGTGGTTAAAGGAAGCTCAGAAGTACAAGTCAAACTGTTGGATGGTAAAGATGTTTTGCTTAGTACCACTCTTGAAGTCATCAATGGTGAGGCAGCATTGCGCCATGCATTTCCCAGTGTGGAGAGCTGGACAGCGGAGACGCCAAAACTTTATGAGTTGCTTGTTAGTATTAATGGTCAGACTGAAATTGTGCGAGTGGGTTTTCGAAGGATAGATATCATCAGAGGCGTCATGTGTGTCAATGGCAAACCTATAAAGATCAAAGGAGTCAATCGGCATGACACTCACATGCGGCTGGGTTCTTTTTCAACAGTGGAAAGTATGCTTGAAGATGTGCTGATCATGAAGCGCAGCAATATGAACTGCGTCAGAACCAGCCATTATCCGCCTGATACACGTCTGCTGGATCTATGTGATGAGTATGGACTTTATGTAATCGATGAAGCAGACATTGAATGTCACGGTGTCATATATATCCAAGACTATGACCTGATTGCAAAGGACCTCAAATGGGAAAAGCAGTTTGTGGATCGGGGTATTCGCATGGTACAGCGTGATCGCAATCACGCTTGCATAATTTCCTGGTCACTTGGCAACGAATCAGGTTACGGCATCGTCCATGCGAAAATGGCGGAGGCTATCAGGGCTGTTGATGAGAGCCGGCCGATTCATTACGAACGGGATGAGCATGCAAAGACTGCCGATTTTTATTCGCGCATGTACAGCACTCTTGAAGAAGTTCAAAAAGAAGGCGAAAAGGATGATGACAGGCCATTTTTCCTATGTGAGTATGCTCATGCGATGGGGCAGGGCCCCGGAAACCTTGAAGACTACTGGCAGCTATTTTACAAGTATCCCAGACTGATGGGAGGCTGTGTCTGGGAGCTGGTTGATCATGGCATTACCCGGAAAACGCCGGATGGATGCGGCGAATACTGGGCATACGGCGGTGACTTTGGGGAGTATCCCCACGATGGAAACTTTTGTGTGGATGCTCTGCTTTATCCTGATAGAACGCCACATACCGGATTGATAGAATATGCTCATGTCCTTCGACCAGCACGCATTCGCCTTGTTAGCGAATCACAAGGAATGGCTGAAGTGCGAAATCATCTTGATTTTGGCAACCTCAATCAATACAATTGCACCTGGCAGATTAAACATCTGGGCCAGTTGATTAAAGAAGATCATTTAGTGCTCGAATGCGAAGCAGGAGAGATAAAAAAAATACAGCTTGACCTGGGTGTATATCCCAGCGGCAGTGTACTGAGTATGCGGTTTGCAATACGTGAATCGCAAAAATGGGCTGCTGCAGGTTTTGTTTCAGCAAGGGATGAAGTGCGTCTTAAGCAAGGCGAGAAAAAACCGTCATTCTCATTTCCTAAGCTGCACTTGAGGATGGATCAAAACGAGGGTTATATTAAGGTATCTGTAGGCGAGGATGTCTATCTTTTTTCAAGACAACTAGCCGGCTTATGTGGGTTAGAGTCATCAGGCATTCCTTTGCTCATAAGCCCTGTCTCTCTGAATATGTTCCGCGCTCCCACGGATAACGATCGAGGCTTGCATGCTAATATCGCTAAGAGATGGACTGACTATGGTCTTGATAAGCTGCAATCCAGGGTGACGAGATTTGAAGTGGCCAAACAAGGAGAAGACATAGTTGTCCAAATTGATAGTGTGCATGCCCCTGCTGTATATCGCCCTATTGTAAAACTTCTGCAAGTTTATCGCTTCAATTCATGCGGTCAAGTTATGCTGGATTTGACTTATCTGCCTCAGCCCGCTCATATGGATGATATTAAGAATATGTATTTACCAAGGTTAGGGATGCGCTTTAGGATGCCGCGAAGTTTTGAACGTCTGATGTGGTATGGCAGAGGTCCCCATGAAAGTTATCCGGATAAAAAGACCGGCGCTTTGCTTGATTATTATACTGCCAGCGTTGAAGACACCCATGAGCCATATGTTTACCCCCAGGAAAACGGCTCTCATGTTGATACTGGCTTTGTACTCATCAGCGATGTTGAAGGACGCGGTTTGCTGATTGCAGGTGATAAGTTTTCCTTTAGTGCTCGCCACTATAGCCAGGAAAGCTTGACAACGGCCTTGCATACCTATGACCTCAGGAATGAAAACATGACTGAGGTCTGTATCGATGGGGCTATGGGTCCGCTGGGCAGTGATTCCTGCGGGCCGGAACCTTTGAAAAAGGACAGAATTTATTTACATGAACCCAGGAGCTTCCGATTTATGATACAGACCATCGACCTGCAATGCGAAGAATTGTTGCCGGCAGCTCAAAGATTAATAAAATAAGGAGAGAAAGACATGGCGATTAAAATTTGTGCTCACCGCGGTGCATCAGGGTATGCGCCGGAAAACACACTTGAGGCGTTCCAACTGGCCCTTGAACAGGGAGCCGATGCAGTAGAACTTGATGTTCATTTAACACGGGATGGGGAATTGCTTGTAGCTCATGATGAAACAATTGACAGGGTTTCAGACGGCAGCGGCATGATATCACAGTTAAACCTCATAGCTTTGAAAAAGTTCAACTTCAATAAAGTGCATCCTGAATATGAAAATGCCAAGGCGCCAACGCTCCAGGAGGTATATGAACTGCTAAAACCCAGCGGCATGATCATCAACGTTGAATTAAAAACCAATGTCAATCCTTACCCCGGCATAGAAGAGAAGTGTCTGGATTTGGCTTCAAAAATGGGAATAGAAGATAATATCGTCTACTCATCATTCAATCACCTGAGTATGCAAAAAATCAGAGAATTAAGTAAAGACAGTTATTGTGGGCTGCTGTATGACTGTGTCATAATCCGGCCTTGGCGTTACGCCAAAGATTATGGCATGAATGCCATTCACCCGCCTTACCAGCATATTCTATTGATCCCAGGTTATTGCGAAAAGTCCCATAAGGCAGGTATCCAGGTGAATACCTGGACTGTAAATAGCGAACGCGAAATGAAGCGTGTCGTTGAAGCGGGAGCAGACATGCTCATCACCAATTATCCTGACAGGGCAAAGGCACTTTTAGGACTATAAGCTTAGAAGCTCTTTGCAAATGGTTGAATTAAGTCCGCTGTTTACAGGTTTGCACAAACAAAGACTATAATTTTTGGTTGTTTTGGTGGGTATGCACGAAGAAGACTAGTGTATATAATAAGGTTAAGATTCGGTGCAGGCTGTGCCGATATCATAAAAATGGAGGTATTGGTATGGCAAGTGTAAGTTTAAAACACATTTACAAAGTTTATGCAGGAGATGTGACCGCAGTCAGCGATTTTACATTGGATATCGAAGACAAAGAGTTTGTTGTCCTCGTAGGACCTTCAGGCTGTGGCAAATCCACAACATTGCGTATGGTCGCCGGTCTTGAAGAAATCACAGACGGCGAGCTTTATATCGGCGATCGACTGGTCAACGATGTAGCACCTAAGGACCGTGACATTGCGATGGTTTTCCAGAACTATGCTCTATATCCCCATATGACAGTGTATGACAATATGGCTTTTGGTCTGAAACTGCGTAAGACCCCTAAGGATGAAATCAAGCGCCGTGTCGAAGCAGCTGCCCATATCCTTGACATTGAGTATCTTCTTAACCGCAAACCCAAAGCATTATCAGGCGGTCAGCGTCAGCGCGTTGCTTTGGGACGTGCCATCGTACGTGAACCAAAAGTTTTCCTGATGGACGAACCGCTGTCTAACCTTGACGCCAAATTGCGTGTGGCCATGCGTACCGAAATTACCAAGCTGCATCAGCGCTTACAGACAACCTTTATCTATGTTACTCACGATCAAACAGAGGCCATGACCATGGGATCTCGCATCTGCATCATGAAAGATGGGTTTATTCAGCAGGTTGATACGCCTCAGAACAACTACGATTATCCCGTCAATAAATTCGTTGCAAGCTTCATCGGCAGCCCCCAGATGAACTTATTTGATGCTAAGTTAATGGCTGAGAATGGTCAAGTTTATGCGGTTTTCGGTAACAACAAAATATTAGTACCGGATTCAAAGGTAAAAAAACTCGTTGATGAAAGTTATATCGGCAAGGAAGTTACGCTCGGAATTCGCCCGGAAGATATCTCTGACACAGCCGCAGATATTGACGAGCATCCTGAGGCAGTTATGTCAGTTCACGTCGAAGTTACCGAGCTGATGGGCAGTGAAACTTATCTGTACTTTACCACTTCCGGCAAAGAAGAGAATGTTATCGCGCGCGTTGACCCCCGCACTCAGACCAAAACTGGGGATGATATCAAAGTAGTGGTCGATACCAGGCACCTGCACTTCTTTGATAAGGAAACTGAGGCCACAATCCTTAGCCGCTAAACCTTAAACCAGGTTATGATCCAACCGCTGTCGGTCATCCGACAGCGGTTTTTTATTATTAAAAACAATCCTACTTCGCTTGACAACTGCTCTTTTAGCAAAATTTTCATCACAATATATGACAATTGAGATAGAGTACAGTAATGTTCGCAACTTCAACTGAGGATAGAGTACAGTAATGTTCGCAACTTCAACTGAGGTATTTAAGAGCCATCAGGACTCCGATACAATGAATGAAATACTACTAACATTCAGAAAA
>JAAZEI010000204.1 GCA_012512355.1 Clostridiales bacterium
TCGTGATGCTGGCCACTTATCAGTGCCGCGCCTGCCTCGCGGATGGTCAGGCCTTGAGCTTTGCTAAGTTTATAGACGACATGTCCTGCTCCATGGGCGAGCAAGCCATTGTCCAGACAGAATTCAACCAGGGCTTTTGCTTCCAGGGAGTTAAAACCCATGCGCAGCAATACGCTGCGTTCGATGGCAGGGCTGGTATTTTCTTCACCTGCTTTAAGAAGGGGGTCAGTCAGATTTTTGACCAGATTCCAAAAACGTTCATGCAGCTGTTCGTCGCTGAGGTCTCTGAGATGTTCCCGGCGCAGTAAATAATCGTCTGCTCTTTTCATTGCTCCTCCTTGATGGCTTGGCGTACAAAGGTTTCATCTGCATTGGTTTCTTGGCAAAGGAAACGGATATCTTCTTGGCTTGGTCTTCCCGGATGTTGTTTCAAAGCATTGCGAATGAGGGAACTGCGCAGCCTGTTCATGTTTTGGGGCTGGGCTTTTATATTTTCAGGCGTTTGGGGCAGGATGATATCGCGGCCGGGCACTTCCTCGCGCGGGTTTCCAAAGCGGATATCAATACCCCGGCTCGCTGCAAAGCTGAGCTGGGCATTGTGGTGTTTGCCGGCCCCCGTGTATTCTGTCTCCTGTACAATGATGCAGCGGTCTCTGTCCATGTCCTGCGACAGGCTGAAAGCTGCAGCCAGGCTGGTGTTGCCTGCGGGGCCGCGCTCCATGCCCTCCAGCTGGGCCAAAGCTTCCGTGATGAAAAAAACTTCTCCCTGACTGAGGATATAATAGTCATCCATATACCGCAGGGGACGGGCGGCTGAGCGAGGGACGTCAGAACGATCCGGCCAGCTGGTAAAGGGGATGCCAAACCCGGTATGACCTGTTGTGAAACTTTTTTGGTTGAATTGGCTGTCGCTCGCCATATGAAGTCCCTGCAAGTTGACGCTGGAAGCTATGACAGGTACTTTGCAGCCAAGCTTTTTAAGGCCGCGTGCAGTGCCTGTCAGATTGCCGCCCCCCGCATTGGTGGCGATGACCATGTCCGGATCCCTGCCTTCTTTTTCACGAAATTGCTTTGCTATTTCAGCTCCCAGGGTTTCGATGCCCAGAATGGCATAGGGGGTATACAGAGAAGCGTTAAACCAGGAGGTTTCTTCTAATATTTTCAGGAACACATAAAATAGTTCGGGGCCAACGCTCAATTGCATGACTTCCGCGCCAAAGGCTTCGCATTTACGCGCTTTTTCAATAATTTCGGGTTGACCCACACCCTTTGAATCAAAGCATTCCTGCAGCACGACGCAGCGCAGGCCTGCTTTGGCAGCACAGCTGGCGACGGCGGCGCCATAGTTGCCGCTGGTGGCAGTGACCACACCTTTGTAACCAAGTTTTTTAGCCATGGCAACGCTGAGCGCCGCGCGTCTGGCTTTGAAACTGCCCGAGGGGTTGCAGGCCTCATCCTTAACGAAAATCCTCGCTCCTTTCCCGGGTTTTGAACAGGCCCTGGCCAAGTCTGTGATGTGTTTGAGTTCAATCAGAGGAGTATTGCCGACGCCAAATCCACTTTGTATTGACATGACCTCATCAAGCGTATGGCTCGAGGCTGTCATGAGACTCTCGTAGTCAAAGGCCATGCTTCCAGATTCATAAAGATCATAATCAAGACCTACTGAGGCTTTCATGATGTCATTTCGCCTGCTCATGACGGCTTGATAGCTCATATCACGCATTATGATCCTCCTGCAGCTTTCGTCTGAGCATCGGCGCTATTTGGTGCAATTGGGGGATAAAGTCACCAAAGCTGTGGGTGTAATCAAGACCACCCTCTTGCAATTTTCCTGTTATTTCTCTTCCTGCCGCTGTGCGGACACGGACAGTATCGCCGATTTGCGCATCTTGCAGCAATTCACCTTTTACCCGCATTTCAAGGGGCACCAGGGCCGTATCCTTAGGCACCTGCGGGGCCCGTTCGTTCGGCTTTAGGATGATGCTGTGAATGCGAACCCAGTCACCGTTTTTAGGCATCTAACTCTCCTTTAAAGGCGATGTTACGATAGTCGCCCATTACACAGCGGGGGACCGGCATGTCAAGCATTGACTTGAGGCCGGGGGTGGCTGCCACCACAAACGGCAGCATATTGCATGCCATAGCGATGGTGCCAAGGCCGCCATCCACCTCGGGCTTGATGGCCATGCTCACAGGGGGTGTACCTCGCAGCCTCACATAATCACCAGTCTGTACGCCTGCCAGATGCGGCTCGATTTGCTGGGGATGGAGGAGGCTGATTTTTTCTTCTAAAACATTGCCCGCCTGCGCTGTCATATTGACGCCAGCGACCTGCCCCTTTTTGGCAAAACCATGAGCGCTTTTGCGGTCCACATCGGTGATGATGGGTTTCATCTGCTGATTGATTTCGTCAATATCAAAATGAAGGGCGTTCGCTATCATCCCGGCGGACTCGGCAAAGCCAACATGGCCGGCGAGGCTGCCATCCTGTACACCCTCCTCAAACGCCTTGGGAGTGATGCCGATACCCTGCTCTACCATCACAGCCTTGCCAAAGGGACTGAGTGAGTTTACTCTTTCGCATTCCACATGTTCTACACTGGTCATGCAGCCCGTGAGAAAAACAGCCAGCAAATCCATCATCATGCCCGGGTTGATGCCAGTGCCCAGAATGCTGACGCTATGCTCTTGGGCCAGAGCGTCCATTTTGGCCGACAGTTCCGGCTCCTGCGCCCAAGGCCAGGCCATTTCTTCAGCGATGGTGAGCACGTTGACAGAATATTTAACTGCCTTTTCTATTTTGGGATAAACATCTTTGACAAATGAGTTTGTCGCGATGATACAAATATCAAGCGGCTTGGTCTGCAAAAGAGCATCTATGTCAGAGGTAATCAGCGCATCTGGTCTTTCATCCCGCGGGGTCTCCAGCAGTTCATAGATGCTGCGGCCGATCTTGGACTGGTCAGTATCACAGGCACCAATGACCTCAATCCCTGTTCGTTCAAGTAAAATCTTTGCGATGCCCGAGCCCATTGCACCAAAACCCCAGAGAGCTGCCTTAACAGGACGCATATACTTATTTCCTCCTTATTGGCGGCCAATGGTGGCAACCATGACAGCCTTGATTGTATGAAGACGATTTTCCGCCTGATCAAAAACCTTACTCTGCTGGGAGCGGAAAACTTCATCTGAGACTTCCATTTCGCTAAGACCGTATTTTTCCTTTACTTCGCGGCCTGTTGCCGTTTCCAGGTCATGGAAACTGGGCAGGCAGTGCAGGAAAATGCAGTGGGGATTGCCAGTTTTTTGCATCAGTTCCTGCGTAACCTGGTAGCTTTGAAGCAATTTGATGCGCTGTTCATACATGCCTTCTTCACCCATAGAGACCCAGACATCCGTATAGAGGACGTCAGCATCAAAGACATCTGCTGTATTCTCAGAGAAATTAAGTTTTGCCCCTGTCTGCGCCGCGACTTCCAGCATATCGCTTAAAAGCTTTGGGTCGGGCATTAATTCCTTTGGCGCAATGGCAGTGTATTGCATGCCCAGTTTGGCGCAAATAATCATCAGGGAGTTGGCGACATTGTTGCGCGCATCACCCAGGTAAACTAATTTGCATTCACTCAGGGGCTTGTTTGTGCTCTCCTGAAGCGTCATGACATCAGCTAGTGCCTGGGTAGGGTGGTAAAGGTCGGTCAGACCATTCCAGACGGGGACTCCCGAGTGGCAGGCGAGTATTTCTACTGTCTTTTGATCAAATCCTCGAAACTCAATGCCGTCATAAAATCTGCCCAGAACTTTGGCAGTATCTTCCAGGCTTTCTTTTTTGCCCATCTGGCTGTTGGACAGGAAGGTGGCATTGCCGCCTTCGTCCCAGCATGCGCATTCAAAGGCGCAGCGGGTGCGGGTGGAGGTCTTTTCAAAAAGCAGCACGATGTTACGCCCCCGCAGGAGATCTCCCTGTATGCCTGAGCGTTTTTTGCGCTTTAAGTCGTGGGATAGCTGCAAAAGGTAGCGGATTTCCTCAGGAGTCAAGTCAATGAGGGTTAGATAGCTTCTTCCTTTGAGGTTCACAGGCATGAAAGCGGCCTCCTTATATTTAATTATTGAATTCTATTTATATTATTTTTTGTGATCAGCCTATGCCCGTTCTAGCGGCTTACTCATGCACCTGGGTCAACCCCTGCCGCGGCCCAGCTCTGCGCCCGGAATTTCGATGGTTTGCAGACCGTGGTCTCTGAGGATGGCATTGGTAACGTTATTGCGGTCATATACCACCACCTTGCCCGGAGCAATGCACAGGGTGTTGCTGCCGTCATTCCACTGCTCGCGCTGAGACGCGATGCTGTCGAGTCCGCCGCCATGGATGAGGGTAACTTTGGAAACGTTCATGCAGTGCGCAAGAATTTGGTCCAGAGGTCCTGTCTGCTCCACAACCTTTAGCCGGCCTTTTTTGCCCGGGACGAGAAGCCATGCTCGCAGCACTTTGAGGATACCTGGGTGAACGGTAAAGGTCGTTTCATCGACCTGGGTGAAGACAGTATCAAGGTGCATGTAAGCACGGATGCTGGGGATGTCAATGGCCAGGATAGAGTTAAAACCGCTTTGCTCATCTTCAAAGAGCCTGCGTGCCAGTATCTCAATGGCTTCGGGGTTTGTTCGCTGGCTGATGCCAATGGCCAAAAGACCCTTGCCAAGGCAGAGGATGTCACCCCCTTCAATACTAAAGGGCAGCGTGTGGTCATAATAGAAAGGGACTTTGTCCGCATAGTCTTTATGAAAGCTGAATATATACCGCCCATAAATTGTTTCTCGATGACGGGCATGGGCATTCATGTGGCTGATGACAACTCCCTTGCCGATGGTTGTCAGAGGGTCTCTTGTAAAATAGAGGTTGGGAATAGGGTCAAGCACAAACCTGGGCTCATCGCTTGTCAGTTCAGCCAGCGGATGAACCCCTGTCATATTAAGATCCTTTTCCTGAATTCCCGACATAGTTTTTAACACCAATGTCTTCTCGTCTTCAATGTTATTTAATAGATGGAACAGGTTTTTATGATAATAGCGGCCGAGACTGCCTGATTCGCAAATGAAATCTTGAATAAATTGCTCCTTGAGCGAGGGATCCTGCTTCAAGGTCTCTGATAGCAAGTCAGCCAAATATACAACTTCGACTCCCTCACGGCGCAGGGTGGCCGCGAAGGCATCATGCTCCTTTTGCGCGCCTGCCAAATAAGGGATATCATCAAATAGCATGCGTGCCAAGTGATTGGGAGTCAGCTGTTCAAGTTCCGCACCGGGTCTGTGCAGCATAACTCGCTTTAGCGGCGAGATTTCGCTGAGGACTGATAGGCTCATGTAGTTCTCTCATTCTTATGTTTTATAGCAAGTATTGTAGCATATATGACACAAGATGTATAGAAAGTATGTTTATACATTAACTGTATACATTTGCACAATGAAGCTTTGTTGTATGATGGCCTGCCTATATGGTAGAATATGATACCGTACTTATGGGCGGGAGGAGGCAGGCTTTGTTTGGGCTATGGCATCGGCGCAAGGTGATGTTTTCTGATGGTGAAGTAGAGTTGATCCTGTCCTCGGCTGGATTCCTCGAGGAGGGCAGCGGCATCCGGGATGGCTATACTTTTGATATTTGCCTTCCGAGGTTGAAAAAGCCTGTAGGTTATATCAGCCTCAGGCTGGGGGAGAGCCCGGCACTCTACTATCTGGGTCATATTGGTTACCGGGTTCATCGTGATTTCAGGGGTCATTCCTATGCGCGTAAAGCGCTTGCGCTGCTGATTCCTCTGATGCGAAAAGAAGAGCTCCTGCATCCTGTGATTACCACCAATATTGACAACTGGCCGTCTAGGAAAACTTGTGAGAAGCTTGGCTGTCGTCTCGAACACATTGCACCTGTGCCTTTGGAGCATAGGGAGGTCTGCAGCGGGGCGGAATATAAGTGTCGCTATATTTTATGCATAAAACCAGAGTAGAAAGGGAGTCATGGTAAAAACTATTTTGGGTATATCCTCGCATATTGAACAATATGGCCAAAAAGGCGAGCCCATCCTCCTTTTACATGGTTGGGGGAAGGCTGTTAACCTCAAACAGCATCTGGAGCCTTTGGCTTTGGTGCTGGCTGATGAGTACCGTGTTACGGCTCTGGAATTTCCTGCGCATGGGCAGAGCGGCAAGCCTAATGCTGCCTGGGGAGTGCCTGAATTCGCCCTTTGGGTTAAAGTGGCGATGGATGCGCTGGAGCTGCGGGGTGTAACACTTGTTGCTCACAGCTTTGGAGGGCGTGTGGCGCTATGGCTTTGCACGCATTACCCCAAGCTTGTCAGGCGTGTTGTACTTACCGGCGCTGCCGGATTGCTGCGGGAAAAAACACCTGAAGAAGAGGCAGCAGGCAGCCGCTACCAGGCCCGCAAAAAAATGCTGCAGGCAATGTGTAAACTGCCCCTGCTGAGCAGAAGCGCACAAACTCTGCAAAAAAAGCTGAGGGACCGACGCAGTTCATCTGATTATCTCGAAGCGGATGAGGACATGAAGGATAGTTTTGTCCGTATCGTTAGCCAGGATCTGGGACCTCTGCTTCCGCAGGTTAGTCAGCCTACCTTGCTGATTTGGGGCGATCAAGATGAGGCAACCCCCCTTTGGATGGCGCAGCGCATGGAGCAGGAGATACCTGATGCGGGGCTTGTCATCTTTGAAAACCGCGGACACTTCGCTTATCTTGAAGAGCTAGGCCGTTTTGCCGGCATCATCAAAGCCTTTATCAGGGAGGATAGAAAAACAGTTGACTGACGGATTTTTAAATTGGCTCCTATGGCTGGCTCCGGCGCTTGCTGCTGTACCTGCGGCTAAAGGATTGATTCATGTATTTCAATTGAGCAGCTACCAGTTTCGCGGATATATTTTGACCCTCAAACGCAGGTCTCGTCAGGAGATCATCCCTGGCCTTATCCTCAGCACAGTATCCTTTTTGCTATGCATTGGCGCTGATTATATGGCGCGTTCGTTTGGGAAGATGTGGCTTTTGGTGGGTGCCCTGCTGACAGGACTCTGCGGTTTATTGCTTGGAAAATTTTTTCATAAAAGTTCCCGCAGCCTTAAAAGACTGGTTTATACAGCCAGGATACAGCGTCTCATCGCTTCTCTTGGCTTTGTTATGATTATCTTGGCCTGGCTGCTGCGCAAAGCTCTTCCGGTCATGGGCTTTTCGTCTATTTTGCCGCTGTTTAGTTTTTTGTGGCTGGGCTTGGCGGCTCTCCTGGTTCTGCCCATAGAGATGCTCATCAAAAGAATTTTTATGCGCGATGCCATGGACACGCTGGCTAACCAGGAGGGGCTGATTCGCATTGGCATTACAGGCAGCTACGGCAAGACATCTGTCAAGTTTTTTCTGGATACCTTATTAAAAATGCGCTACAGTGTTCTGGCCACCAGGGACAGTTTTAATACGCCCATGGGCATCACCCGTGTTATCAGGGAAGATATGCAGCCTGCGCATCGCGTATTCATTGCCGAGGTGGGGGCCAGGCATCGGGGAGACATCAAAGAATTGTGCCGCTTGGTCAATCCGCAAATCGGTATTCTGACTGCCATTGGTCCTCAGCATCTTGAGACATTCAAATCTATTGAGCGTGTGAGGGATACGAAATATGATCTCATCAGCAGGCTCCCAGCGGATGGATATGCAGTGTTTTATAACGACGGCGGGTTATTAAAAGAACTCTACGATAAGACACACATCAACAAAGCCATCGTTGGCAGACCCGGCGATGATTTGTGGGCCGAGGATGTCATTAGTGGCTATGAAGGTTCAAGCTTCAATCTCTGTTTCAAAGATGGCACGCGACTGCGATGCACAACCGATTTGATTGGTGAACATAACATCAACAATATTTTGCTCTCCGCCATTGTTGCCAGGTATCTGGGGCTGAGCGATATGCAGATCAAACGGGGTATCAGCAGCCTGCAGAGTGTGACAGCCAGGCTCAAACCCCAAAAGCAAGCTGACGGTTCGATTGTTATCAACAATGGGTTTAACGCCAACCCACACAGCAGCAGAGCCTCTCTGAAAATGCTCTCAACTTTTCCCGGAAGAAAAATTGTAGTCACTCCGGGCTATATTGAGCTTGGAAGCAAGGAACACAGCTTTCACCTTGAATTTGGTGAACACCTAGCCCAAGTGGCTGATATGGTGCTTCTTATCGGTCCCAGGAGGACCAGGCCTATTCATGAGGGCCTTGTATCCAAGGGCTTTGATGAAGAGAATATTCTTGCCTTTAAAAGTCTCAAAGAAGCTCAGGCTTATCTTGGTGGTATCCTTGCTTCAGGAGATGTTGTGCTTTATGAAAATGATCTGCCTGATCAATACAGTGAAGGCTAAGAGGTAGATAATGAAGAAAACCCAGCTGGGTGTGATGTTTGGTTCCAGAAGCTGCGAACATGAAGTCAGTATCATTTCTGCAGTTCAAATGATGAAGCATGTGGACGCGGATACTTACGATACGATTCCTGTCTATATTTCTCAGGAAGGCATATGGTACACGGGTGAGCCGCTAAAAGACATTGAAACATATGTGCCGCAGTTCAATGTGAAAATTCCCGGAATCATCCCGGTGCAGCCCGACGTATCTGCCAGATCCGGCGCATTGCTGTCTTATGAACGCAAGGGCTTGCGCAAAATCAGCAGTCGCAGTATTGCAGCCCGACTTGATTGCGTGATTCCTATTTTTCATGGTTTGCATGGGGAAGACGGCAGCATGCAGGGCTTGCTTGAGCTGATGGATTTACCCTACGCTTCCACCGGCATTGCCGGAAGCGCCATTGCGATGGACAAAATTTTGATGAAACAGTGCTTTCGCAGCTTTGGTTTTCCCGTTCTCAGGGATGTAGCCCTCGTACGCAGCGACTGGCGGCGTGATGCGGTGGAAGTGATTAAGGCAGTTGAACAAAAGCTTGGCTATCCGGTTTTTGTTAAACCTGCTAACCTGGGTTCATCCATTGGTGTGAGCAGGGCAGACGATTTTCAGAGCCTGAGCGATGCCCTGGAACTTGCCTTTTGCTATGACCGTCGGGTGATGGTAGAAGAGGCTGTTAATCGCCCCATCGAAGTAAACTGCGCTGTGCTGGGTTATGACCGGGATGTACGTGTGTCCGTGGTGGAGATGCCTATTACCGGCGGCAGCCTTCTTGGATTTAGCGACAAGTACTTAAATGCCGGTGGCAGCAAGGGCATGGCCTCTTTAAGCCGTGTAGTTCCAGCGCCTATCGGGGAAGCGATGACGGCGCGTGTTCAGGAGCTGTCTCTTGATATCTTCCGAGCCCTTGACTGTAAGGGCGTCGTTCGTGTCGACTTTATGATTGACTCGATGACGGATAACCTCACCATCACGGAAATTAATGCTATCCCAGGTTCACTGTCCTTTTATCTTTGGGCGAAGTCTGAGCCCAGGCTAAGTTATAAAGAGCTCATTGATCTGATGGTAAAAAGTGCTTTTGACGCCTATGCCGAGAAAAACGAAAATGATATTGCTCATCGTTCTGATATACTAAAATCAGCCAAGCTGGGTGGCGGCAAAGGTCACAAAGGAGCCAAAGGATGAAAGAACCTCACATCTGGAATTTTGCAGGGCAAAAGGTGCACATGGTGGGGATCGGAGGCTCCAGCATGTCAGGTTTGGCCCAGATGCTGTTAAGCCAGGGCTTTATCGTCACTGGCTCCGATTCTCAGGAGAGCTATGCGCTTGATACATTAAGGGATCTGGGGATTTCGGTTTATGCCGGTCACCGGCCTGATGAAGCGGCAAAAGCAGACCTTTTGGTTTATTCTGCGGCTATTTCCCCAAAAGATCCTGAGCGTGTGGCAGCCAAGGAGGCGAAGATTCCCCAGATGGAGAGGGCAGAGCTTTTGGGACAGCTGATGGAAGGTTATGAGCACAGGGTCTGTGTTTGCGGCACGCATGGCAAGACAACTCTCTCATCAATGCTATCCCAGATTCTGATGGATCTGGAGATGAACCCCACCGTTCATATTGGCGGCAGCCTTGACAGAATAGGCGGCGGAACACTTGTTGGCGGCAAAAATATTTTTGTGGTTGAAGCCTGTGAGTTTAACCGCAGCTTTCTGCACATGCCGCCAAGTCTTGCCATCATCACCAACATTGAAGAAGACCATCTTGACTGCTACCGTGATATTGAGGAAATTGAAGAAGCTTTCTTTGAATTTATTGATAAATTGCCTGAAGATGGCTTGTCAATCGGATTGTCTGATGATGAGCGTGTGATGCGCGTCATGCATAAAAGCGGTCGCAAATTCCAGAGTTTTTCGCTGGTCGGAGAAGCTGATTTTACCACAGAAAATCTGCGATATGACAGCAAGGGCTGCGCTTCCTTCGATGCTCTGCACTGCGGAGAATTAATTGGAAGTGTGCAGCTCAAGGTCGCAGGGGACTTTAATGCACTGCACGCGCTGGGAGCCTTGGCGGCATCGCTCGCCCTTGGCTGTGACGCAGAAAAGGCCTGCAGTGCTTTGAGCCGGTTTGAGGGGGTGCACCGCCGCTTTGAACATACCGGTATCGTGCAAGGGATGCACATGTACCACGATTATGGACATAATCCAGCTGAAATGCAAAGCGCTGTCTCAGTTGCCTGTATGCAGGGCCGGCGGGTCATCGCGGTCATGCAGCCTCACACATACAGCCGAGTAAAGGGATTATTTAAAAGCTTTCTTACCTGCACAAAGGCGGCCGACATTACCCTTGTGACAGATATTTATGCCGCCCGGGAAATTGATCCCGGCGATGTCCATTCCCGTCTGCTCGTAAAGGGCATGAGTGAACACGGCCTTGATGCCCATCTGACCCCAACCTTTGAAGACACTGAAGCCTGGCTTCTCCGGAATGGAAAAGAAGGAGATTTGGTGCTGACGATGGGCTGCGGCAATATCAACCTGTTAAATGACCTGATGCAGGCGCATTGGGATGACAAGCAAAGCAAAACGGAGGAGCTAAATGGTGAATGACCGACTTTCAAGGATTCGTAATTTTTGCATCATTGCACACATCGATCATGGCAAGTCTACCCTGGCTGACAGAATTTTAGAAAAGACCGGTGTTTATCAGCAGCGGGAGATGATGGCCCAAATCATGGACTCGATGGAGTTGGAGCGTGAACGGGGCATCACCATCAAATCAAAGGCTGTCTCCATGCGCTACCTTGCCAAGGATGGCATTGAATATACCTTGAATCTGATAGATACACCCGGTCACGTTGACTTTACCTACGAAGTCAGCCGTGCTTTGGCTGCCTGCGAAGGCGCTCTGCTGGTAGTGGATGCTACACAAGGCGTTGAAGCCCAAACTTTAGCCAACGTTTATCTGGCGCTTGAGCATGATCTGGAGACGGTGCCGGTGATTAACAAAATTGACCTCCCCTCAGCAGATCCCGATGAGGCCTGCAGGGAGATTGAAGAGAGCATCGGCCTGGATACATCCTTTGCGCCGCGTGTTTCAGCGAAACTCGGTACGGGCATTGATGATGTGCTGGAAGTTATTATTAACCATATGCCGCCTCCCGCAGGTGATGAAAACGCTCCCCTTCAGGCCCTTGTCTTTGATGCGGTGTATGATAATTATCGCGGTGCCATCTGTTTTGTGCGAGTGGTCAACGGGACACTGAAGCCCGGGATGCGCATGCGCATGATGCAGACCGGGGCAGAGTTTGAAGTCATTGAAGTGGGCATTAGAAGCCCTGGCTATGTGCAAAAAGATATTTTGCTGGCAGGAGAGGTTGGTTATGTGGCGGCCTCCATCAAGACGGTCAGTGATACCAAGGTGGGTGATACCATCACCGACGCGGATAGACCTGCACTGGCACCCTTGCCAGGCTACAAGGCAGTAACGCCCATGGTTTACTGCGGTATTTATCCGGCTGACGGAGCTGACTACGCAACGCTTAATGATGCTCTTGAAAAGCTTCGCATGAATGACGCTTCGCTTCATTTTGAGCCTGAGACGAGCGCTGCGCTGGGCTACGGTTATCGCTGCGGCTTTCTTGGGCTTTTGCATATGGAGATTATTCAGGAGCGCCTGGAGCGGGAGTTTGATCTTGACCTCATTACCACCGTTCCCAACGTTATCTATGAAATCAACAAGACCAACGGGGAGAAGTTGTATATCGACAACCCCACCAATCTTCCTTCAGTGGGTGAGATTGAGTCAATGGAAGAGCCCTATGTATTCGCAAGTATTTTCACGCCCCAGGATTATGTGGGCACTTTGATGCAGCTTTGTCAGGATAAGCGCGGTATCTTTCTGGATATGCAGCACGAAGCCGGCCGTGTCAAGCTCACCTATGACCTCCCCCTCAATGAAGTTATTTTTGACTTCTTTGATCAGCTAAAGAGCCGCAGCAGGGGGTATGCCTCCCTCGACTATGAATTTAAAGGCTACCAGAAAAGTGATTTGGTCAAACTCGACTTTCTGCTCAACAGCGAGCTCTGCGATGCCTTTACGATGATTGTCCATCGTGACAAAGCCTATGAGCGAGGCCGCTCCATCGCGGAAAAACTGCGGGAAGTTATTCCGCGCCAGCAGTTTGAAATTCCTATTCAGGCAGCTATTGGCGGCAAAGTCATTGCCCGTGAAACCGTGAAAGCCGTCAGAAAAGATGTGCTGAGCAAGTGCTATGGCGGCGACATCAGCCGCAAGAAGAAGTTGCTTGAAAAGCAAAAAGAAGGCAAAAAGCGCATGCGCCAGTTTGGTAAAGTTGAATTGCCCAGCGAGGCTTTTATCGCTGTGCTTAAGATGAGTGACGATAAGTAAAATAAAAGCCTGTTTTGGCTTTCGAGTTGATATGTACTTTATCTACTGAGAGTTAAAAAGATCACCGATTATTAAAGGAGTCCATTATTCATGATTTGTCCCAAGTGCGGCAAGTGGAACCGGGAATCTTTTCCTGTTTGTTTTAGCTGCGGCGAAACACTGGAAAGACTCGACCCAGCTGCAAAACCCCTGCGTCCCAAAGTGCAAAAATTTGAAGATGCTCCTGTGCGCATCGTCTATGATGAATACGGTGAGGAAAAAACGCTCGTCGACCCTAAAACCCGTTTGGCCCAGGAAATGCAGGATCTCCATGAGCGTAAAATTCAAGGAGAGCAAAGGCAGGAGGAATTAAGGCGCCAGGCAGCCAGGCAGGGCTATGCACCCACCGGTTTAGGCGTAACCTCTTCCAGCCGCCGCAGTCGTGTGTTTGCTGAAGACGAAACATTTGCTGATGTGCCCAAAGATAAACATGTGGATTATGACGGATACTCTGCCTTACCCAACTACGCTTACGCTGCTGATGACATCAGCACGGTACCTCAGGGAAAACGCCCAAGAGGCGCTATGAATATCCCTCTCCCCGGTAAAAAGTCGGGACGCACCCGAATGTTTGGTCTGCGCCGGTGGATTCCTTATGCATTTGTCTTTTTCTTGCTGCTCAGCGGTGGCTATACTCTTTACCGCTATGTTTACCTCCCTTCTCTCAGCCCGGAGCAAATGCCTCAGGAAGAGCAGGTGCAGATTTCAGCTTCAATACTCGATGACATGTCCGCGCATACCATCCGGATACCCGCAGCTGAGGGTTCTCAGATTTACATCAAGGAGCTGCGCAGATCTTTTCTGGTAACCGGCGGCTATGCTACTTTCCAGGTACAGGACTATATCTGGTATGAGCTGGATGAAACTGAAATCCCACAAAGCATGGATGTCAGCCTGACTCCTTTCATCAGAACCGGGACAGGAGAACAGGTGGCCATGCCTCCCATTAACTACACCATACAGATTCCGCTGTCACCGCTCACTCTGATAAAACCCGATGTTAACTACATAACTGCGTCAACACCGATTTATAATATTCAATTTCATGTGATGCAAAACAGCACTGTGTATATCAATGGGGAGGATTATTCCTCCTACGTCAATACCCAGGATGGTTATATCAGCTATAACGCGCCCATTGCGCCCATTGGGGAGAATAAAATACACATTGCGGTGCGCAGCCAGTATTACAGACAAAATCAGACAGAGATTATTATCTATCGCGCTGTGCAGGATATCCCCCTGGATCTTTCCAGCACACTCGAAGAGCGCAGCAGCAAGCCTGCCATGACCATTTCCGCCACAACCAGAGCAGGGGCGCAGATTACTATCCTCAGCCCTTACAATAGTTTTGATGACTCGCAGTTGGCTTCAAGCGGCGTGTTCAGTTTTGACGCAGTTTTTACCCGTATCGGCAGCAATACCGTGACCATTCGTGCTGACTATCCCGGCCGAACCCCTACCGTGGTTGAGTATGATGTATATTATCTTCCCGACCCAGATCATTACACGCCCAAAGCCTGGGGACTTGATGAGAAGTATGGTTATGCCGATCTGCTGGCCAACTTACCCACAAGGGTTCGAAACACACAGATCTATGTCATGACAGGCCCGGTGGTTCGCATCGTTTCTACCAAACCGCAATTGGTGATATTTGATTGCGCAGACGGCAGGACAGCATCGCCGCTTGAAGTGATGGTGGAAAATCAAACGAAGACCCCTTGGGTGGTGGGAGAACGCTACCGCATATTTGGCGATACAACCGGTTCTTATGGGGGCATTCCCAGGATAACGGCTAGGTATACCTATAAACCGGCCGCTCCTAAAACAAATTAACCTCAAGCTTTGGGAAGATTTTCCCTTATTAAAAACGCAGACCGTCTATGTTGACAGGCTGCGTTTTTGATTGAAGGACATCAAATTTTTATAGATTTTCGCCGTTGGTTTCCATAACCCTTTTATACCACCATGCTGATTCCTTGGGAATGCGCTGTAAGCTTTCATAATCCACATAGACCATACCGAAGCGATGGGCATAGCCTTGTGCCCACTCAAAATTGTCCATCAGCGACCAGTAAAGATAGCCTGCAATCTCTGTGCCGTCCGCCTGCGCTTTTTTAAGCGCCAGCAAATGGCGATTCACATAGTTCTCGCGGCCTGGGTCATATACTTTCCCATCAAGCGAAGGGGTATCCTGGTTTGCCAAGCCGTTTTCAGTGATAAGGATAGGTGTTTTGTAACGCTCATAGAGGAAGCGCGGCCCCCAGTAAAGGCATTCAGGTGTAATGGGCCAGCCGCTGGCTGTTTGCCCGATGCCACGGGGGTGGGGCACTACTTCATATCCAAGGCTATTATCAGCTGCCTTGACATACTGTCCGTGGTAAATATTCTGGCCGTAATAATCAAGCTTTTGATGGATGAGAGGCATATCTTTTTCCCAACCTTTAGGCAGATAACGCTCGTAGAGCTTGAGTCCATCCTGGGGATAATGGCCCAGCATCACAGGGTCGCTCCACCAGGAGGCGCTCCAGTACCATGATGCGGGGTTGTCGCTGACCCGAAAGTAAGCTTTTCGAGCGGCTTGAATATCTTCGGGTGTATTGGTAAACGGCATGACGGGATTAGCGTTTGGCGCGTAGCCAAGATGAACCCCGGGGACACTCTGTCTGAGCATCGCCAGAGCAAGCCCATTTGATTTAAGGGCATGGTGCCCCATGGCGATGGAAGCAGGCAGCGGCAGCTTCAGTCCAGGGGCGTGTTCGCCGCTGGCATGACCCATGCCGATAAAACAGGCCGGCTCATTCAGAGGAATAAAATCCTTGACACGGTCACCAAATTGTTTTGCACAAAGAGATGCGAACTCAAGGAACCAGTGAGGGCTGTCGCTATTTTCCCATGAGCCGCGTTTATGGAGCTCCAGCGGATAATCCCAGTGAAACAGAGTCATCATCGGTCGGATACCCCGATTGAGCAAGCCATCAATGAGCTTATTATAAAAATCAATACCTTTTTCATTTCTCTTGCCCACTCCTTCGGGGAGAATTCGTGGCCATGAAATCGAAAAACGGTAGTTTTTTATACCCAGGCTTTTTATCATATCCAAGTCCTGTTCCATCAGGTGATAATGATCGCAGGCTACATCACCTGTATGCCCCATGAACACTTTGCCTGGCGTATGGCTGAACCGATCCCAGACAGAAAGCCCCTTACCGTCTTCAAATGCAGCTCCTTCAATTTGGTAGGATGCCGTCGCAGCACCCCAGATGAAGTCTTTTGAAAAGGTCATGATCATCCTCCTGTTTTTTAATGATTAAAACAAATTCATCGCATCGACTTGATTTGCGAGCTTATACTACTCTCAATCATTACTGCTTTGATGCATCGATTCTTTTCCGCCTCCGCGTTGTCTCGCTCAGTCAGCGTAGACTGCGCTACGCCTCCTTTTCTCGACTTAGCGGAGACGAAAAATCTTTCAA
>JAAZEI010000205.1 GCA_012512355.1 Clostridiales bacterium
CCTGCGCGCGCATATCATCCTTGTAGTAGAACACAATGGGCCCACGGTTCCAGGAGGGGAACCAGGTCTGCGCGGGGACGGGCGCCATGCCAAACTGGAACGAGTCATCGGCGGGCTTGATGTAGGGATAACCGGCTGATGAGCCGATGTAGCCTGCAACGATGCCCGAGTTAAAGTCTTCAGAGAAGTAGTTTCCAGAGGGTTTGACCAGGAAGTAGCCCTTCTTGACCATGTCAATGAGCCAGGCCATCTTGGCGCGCACTTCGGGTGTATCAAACAATACCTGCTTGTTTTCCACATCGATGTAACCAGCACCCGGTGTTTCCATGATAAACATCTGCACCAGGTCCGTCAGGCTGTCAAAGCCAAGTGCGGGGATGCCTTTTGCCTCGTAGATGACTTTGGCGATCTCTTCCATCTCTTCCCAGGTAGTGGGGACTTTCAGGTTAAGTTCTTTAAACAGGGTCTTGTTATAAAAGAATATGGGGCCTGTGGTGTAGGCAGGCAGATAGTGAATCAGCCCATCTTCAAAGGCCTTGACTTCGCCGTTCATGACGCCGTCAACGAGGGAGCCTTCAAAGTCTTCAATGCCAATCTCGTCATCGTAAATGTATTGCCCAAGGTCTGCGACCAGGCCGGGCTTGACATAGCTGGCGGCTTCGGAGGCATAGTTGAAGATGATGTCAGGCCCGATGCCTTCGACCACAGCGCTGCGTACGCTGCCCAGAAAGCCTTCATAGGGCTGGCTGAGCAGTTCAATGCGGTACGCTCGCTGCGAGGCGTTGAAATCATCCACTGCCTTTTGCAGATAGGCTTCCTGTTCTTTGGTGAAGGTATGCCAGATGCTGGCCTTCGTCTTTTCTGTGTCAGGGGTCAGGGTCGCGGCTGCAGATTGCGCGGTTACTTCCGGTGTTGCTTGGGCGGCAGCAGTCACGGCAGCCGTCGGCTCAACATGGGAGGATGCAACAATACCCTCAAGCTCCATGACTTTTTCTTTAAAAGCCACAGCTTCTGCCTGGGCTATTTCCACCTGCTTCATGGCATCAGCCCGGATGGTTTCCTTTTCGCTGATTTCTGCCTGCAGTTTGGCTTCCAGGTCAGCAGCTTCTGCCTTAGCCTCTTCAACCGCCTTCGATGCCTCTGCCTTTACAATCTCAACTTCTTTAAGCGCGTCGGCCCTTACGGCTTTAACCTGCTCCAGGGCTTCTGCCTTGGCGGTCTCAACAGACTGCGCGGCTTCAGCTTTAATATCTTCAGCCTCTTTGAGGGCTGTGGTTCTAATCTCTTCCGCTTCGTTCAAAGCATCTGTTTTAATTTTTTCAGCAGATTCCATCGCCTCTGTTTTGGCGGTTTGCGCATCCTCCACTGTTTGGGTCATGGTATTTATCTGTTCATTGGCGGCAAGAAGCTCATTTGAGAGGTCTTCTTTTTCTGCGGTTACGACGCCAAGCTGCTGCTGCGCTTCATCCAGCTCCCCTTGCAGGGGCTCAAGTGCTGCAACCGTCTTTGTTTGTTCATCCAGTTGCGCTGTCAGGTTGTCTTTTTCTGCGGCAAGGTTTACTGCCAGCTGTTCTTTTTCTTCAAGGTTTTGTTTCGCGCTCTCAAGCTGGGCTTCCAGCTCCTCTTTTTCTGCGGTTCTCACATCAATCTCATCCGCGAGGGTTTCTTTTTCCTGGTTCAGACTGACCGCTAGCTGCTGCGCCTCTTCCAGGTTTTGTTTCGCCGCTTCAAGCTGGGCCGCGATATCCTGCTTTTCCGCGGTCAGCAGCTGCTTCACGTCCTCAAGTTCACCCTGCAGGGGTTCAAGTGACGCGACCTGTATTTTTTGCTCATCAAGTTCAGCCATCAGTGCGTCTTTTTGCGCGGAAAGGTCTGTCAGCAGCGTTTCTGTTTCTGCCAGGCCCTTTTTCGCTGTTTCAAGCTCCATGAGGGCGCGGTTTTTCTCTTCAGTTTCTCCCACCAGCTGCTGCTGGACACCTTCAAGCTCGCTCTTTAAAGGTTCGAGTGCCGCGACAGCGTTCTTTTGAGTATAAACCTCCGCGTTCAAAGCTTCTTTCTCTGCGGCAAGGTTCATCGCCAGGGCATCTGCCTCTTCAAGGTTCTTTTTGGCGGTGTCAAGCTCTGTTGTGATGCGCTGTTTCTCTGCAGTCAAGAGGTCAAACTGCTGCTTCAATCCATCCAGTTCGCCCTTGAGCGGGTCAAGCGCAGCCAAGCTCTCTTTTTGCAGATCACGCTCTGCCATGAGGGTTTCTTTTTCCCCGGTCAGGCTTTTTGCCAGGGTATCCGCTGTTTCCAGGCTCTTTTTCGCGGTTTCGAGACTCGTTGAAATCTCCTGATTTTCCGCGGTCAGCAGGTCAAGCTGCTGCTTCACCTCATCAAGTTCGCCCCTTAATGGCTCAAGCGCCGCGACTGCGGCCTTTTTCGTATCAAGTTCTGCGTTAAGCTTATTTGTCTTCCCCACTTGAACGCCCAGCACAATGGCTAAAATAACTGCGACAACGGCCACACCAATCAGAATTTTTTTCATAGTCCCTCTCCTTTGCCAGTGTTTTATCTCATAACATGCATTTCGCATGCAAAGGTCATTTTGTTTGAAAACAGAACCGAAAAACAAATTCTCGTCCCTTTTTGTCTCGGTTTGACAGCTGATGATGGAATCAAACATTCATTCCGAGCAGGCTCTTGTATACGCTAAAAAAACATGTACTCAAAATACAGTCTTGTCTTTAGTTTTGAATTAGTCTGTCAGTGTGTGCTCAAAAATTCTTTTATACACAGCCGGATCATCATTCCCGGGTCGGACAATCACGATAAAGACAGGTATATTCTCTTGACCGACAGCAGGCAGGAACAGATTGTTTCTTTAGCTATATCCTAACGAAGTCCGCTCTTGCTGTCAAGAGTCAGCTCGCTTTTTATTCGCCTCTTTGGTAGGCTGAAGGTAAATCAGGTCCAAATATTTTTCAAGTGAAACTTGTCATTCATCAAAAAAGGCTGTCTTAATTGACTGCGAATGAGAAAAACAAAGTTATTTTTTGTCTGAGCTGTGACAATTGAGCTGCCTGACTGTCTGCTGTCCTAATGTGTGGTTGGTTCACGCTGTTATAATAGAGGCAAAGCATAGATGTGACGCAACCCCTTAATAGGAGACAGGTTTTGCAACGAAATCTTTTGATATGGAGGATGAACTTTGAAAGCAGAGCAATTATTCCATGACATCATGAGTCTGGGCGAGGGGCCCGTCTGGGACAAACAGACCATGACCCTGCACTGGGTGGATATCATCAAGGGACGCATCTGGCAGCATCAATTTGACACGCAAAAGACGGTTCACCGCGATTTGGGCCAGAGTGTGGGCATGTGCGCTGTGGCGCAAAGCGGCGGCTTGGTCGCAGCACTCGTCAAAAGCATCGTCCTGCTGCGCGATGGCCAAGTGCTGACATTGGTGGACGAAGTTGAACTGTCCCTCCCCGACAACCGCTTCAACGACGGCAAATGCGATGCCGCGGGCAGGCTGCTGCTTGGCACCATGAACACCAAGGGAAAAACCGGGCAGGGCGCTCTGTACAGCCTGGAAAAATATAAGGGCCTGCGAATGCTGCTGGATGGTATTTCCATCTCAAACGGTCTGGGGTGGAGCCCGGATAACCAATTTTTATATTACGTGGACACGCCTGGCGGCATCCTCTGGCGATTTGATTATGACCTGGATAGGGGCGAGCTCTCAAATCGCATCCCCCTCATTGACTACAGCGGTGAAGAGGGGATGTTCGACGGCTTATGCGTCGATGCGCAGGGATGCCTGTGGGTCGCCCACTGGGGCGGATACCAGGTAAGCCGATGGGATCCGCAGACTGGGAAAAAGCTGCAATCAATCGCTCTCCCAGCCCCCTATGTCACCAGCTGCTGCCTGGGCGGGCCCGACTTGCGCACGATGTTTATCACCACAGCCCACAATGAAGACGAAAAAGTCCGCAGAGATTATC
>JAAZEI010000206.1 GCA_012512355.1 Clostridiales bacterium
ACCATGGTATGACCGGCTGTCTGAATGCCTGCCATTTTCGATCCGAAGTCAGTCAGCACTCCAGAGGAAAGAATATCGCACGCGGATTCCAGGAAAAGTTTGAATGCCTGTGTTGTCATGTCCATGGGAATGTTTCCTTTCATTGTTTGTTTTGCAACCACAATGTACCAGGGATTCATTCCTTTTTCATCCTCTTTTTTCTCCACCCCCCGCGGGGGGTGGAGAACTTGACAAGGATCGTTCAGCAGCCCTTCTTAGCTGGATTTCCCTACAACAACTTTACACTAACTGATTCGATTTTTGCCTTTAAAAATCAAGTTTTTCACTTGAAGAAAATGGAAACACATGCATTGAAACTAAGTGTTTGAATTATCTGTTTTCCCTCTTGCAGGCCTTTGACGAACCTGTTATACTTTTTATGAATTAAAAAGGTATTGATGGGGGAATGCCAGCCAAAGCGAGCACGGATGGTGAGAGCGTGCCAAAGCAAAGACCCACCCCATTTACCGTGGTTAATCACCACCGAATGCCGGCGTTAAAGGCAGCAAGCGGGCGCATATGCGCCAAGCAAGGTGGTACCGCGAAGTTAGCGCTTCGTCCCTGCAAGGGATGGAGCGTATTTATTATTAAGGGGGAACTATGGCAAAACCAGCTAAGCAAGAATTTGTGCAGCATATTACGCCGCGCAATGAGAACTTTTCACAGTGGTATACAGATGTTGTACTCCAAACCGATTTGATGGACTATACGCCGGTGCGTGGAGCGATCGCCATGAAGCCTTATGGCAATCGGATATGGGAACTGATAAGAGAGTCCCTTGACAAACGATTTACAGAAACCGGGCATGAGAATGTATCCCTGCCGATGCTTATTCCTGAATCCTTGCTGCTCAAAGAAGCCGAGCATGTGGAAGGCTTTGCGCCTGAAGTTGCCTGGGTTACCCAGGGGGGCAATGAAGTGCTTGCCGAACGCCTGGCAGTCCGCCCAACCAGTGAAACCATGTTTTGTACGATGTTTGCTAAGTGGGTGCATTCCTGGCGTGACCTGCCCATGAAATATAACCAGTGGTGCTCTGTCATGCGCTGGGAAAAAACAACCCGTCCCTTTCTTCGCACCAGTGAGTTCTGGTGGCAGGAAGGGCATACTGTGCACGCTACGGCAGAAGAAGCACAGGAAGAAACTCTTCTCATGCTGGAAATATACCGGGAGCTTTGCGAGGACGTGTTGGCGATTCCTGTATTTTCGGGCTTGAAGAGCGAAAAAGAGAAGTTTGCCGGCGCGAGGGCTACATATTCGGTGGAAGCGATGATGCAGGACGGCAAGGCATTGCAGGCTGGGACAACGCATAACTTTGGCACCAATTTTGCAATTCCTTTTGAAATTAAATATCTCTCCAAAGACGGCGACCTGAAATACTGTCACGAAACAAGCTGGGGCGTATCAACCCGTCTTATCGGTGCGGTGATCATGACGCATGGTGATGAGAGAGGGCTAAAATTGCCTCCTCGTGTAGCACCGTTTCAGGCTGTTATTCTGCCCATCGCGGCTCATAAAGGCGGGGTCATGGAGCATTGTGAAAAAGCGCTTGATCAAATCAAAGCAGCAGGTATTCGAGTAAAGCTTGATGATCGCGACAATGTTTCCTCCGGATGGAAGTTTAATGAGTGGGAGCTCAAAGGGGTGCCTTTGCGTCTGGAAATTGGTCCGCGAGACATCGAAAATGATGTGGCGACCTACATGCGGCGCGACACCTTCGAAAAAGGCACTTTGCCTCTGGAAAATCTGGCAGAAGAAGTAAAAAAACTCTTGGACGAGATTCAGGAGAATATGTTCGCGCAGGCACTGGCTTTTCGAGAAGCTCATACAAAAAACGTATATAGCTTTGAAGAACTCAATGAGCAGGTCCAGGGAGGGTATGCCAAGACGATGTGGTGCGGCAGCCTCGAATGTGAAGAAAACATTAAAGAGCAGACGGGCGCTACGAGCCGGAACATGCCCTTTGACCAGACACCCATAGGAGATAAATGTGTTTGCTGCGGTGAAAAAGCTCAAAAAGTTATGTATTTTTCCAAAGCATATTAACTTTGTAAGTTTTGGCATGTTCACATAGAAGGTTCATTATATAATTACAGCCCGGGCGCCTTGAAAGGTGCCCGGGTTGTTGTTGGTTTGTCACTGCTATGTTAGAATGATGTAACAGATTAAAGGAGGAGTTAAGGTGCGCAAGCTGATTGTATTTTTTTCCATAATCTTTTGCCTGCTGGTGCAAACCCCGGTCAATGCAGAGGAGCAGGTGATCCTGCCAGTCTTGCCAGCGGTGGTGTTGCTGCCCCAAGGTGTATACTCACCTGTGCTCACCCCCGATAATTTGCAGGAAAATCAGGCCTTTATTTTCTCCAGAGGCGGTACGGTAGAACAATGGCAAGAAGAATTTAAAAACAGCGGTATCTTATTGAAGGCCTATGATGATAGCAACAAGCGTGTGCTCCAAGTCACTGGCCTTTTAGATGAAGACGGACAGCGTTATGGAGATATCGATTTGCAGTCACCTGCCACTCGGGCTCAATACAGGAGTCTGTATAAGAGTGATGGTCCCTTTGCTCAAAAAGGCTATCGTGTCGAGAGCGCTGAATGGAAGAATTTCAAAAGTATTGGGCGTTTCTTGATGATGCGCTACAGCTTTCGCCAGGATGGGGAAGTGATACATCGGGGTTTTGCTCGCCGAAGCGTCAAAAATGGTTTATCCGTCATGGTTGATATGCAAGTTTATGACCGCACACTTTCTGCCGGCGACAATACTGCGCTCAATAAAGTTTTTGATACCTTGAGTTTTACAGGCAGCGTGGGCGTGGGGGCTGCAGCTACACCTATCTTTCTCAATGAGAGTGCGAGTGCTCCTCTTGAGACAAACCAGCCGAGCTTCACATTGAAGGGGATGACCCGCGCAGGCGCGAAACTGACGGCGACCGTGATGTCCTTTACCAGCACGACACCAGCTAACTTTTCTGTGCAGGCTGATGAAAAAGGAAATTACAGCCTTCCAATACAGCTTTCAAGCGAAGGCATCTACATGATGAATCTTTCTGTCCAGGCAGAGGGATTGGATCCTCTGGAGAAAACTTACTCCATCACATATGGACGCAACCTGCTCCCCGTTCAAATCACTCTTCAATTGCCGGAAATCATGACCCAGGATAAGTATACCATCAGCGGAATCACGCAAGCTGGAGTGAATGTTCAAATGATACTCAACGGTGACAATACTTCAAAGCGAACTGCCAAAAACGGAAGTTTTTCATTTAATGTCAATACAAAGGCTGAGGGCATTTATCAGCTTCGTCTTATCTTTGAAAAAAAAGGTTTTGACGCGAGAACATTTGATTTCACAGCAGTCAAGGGTTCTGCCCAGCAAAGCAGTTTGAATCCGGACAATGCTGCCAATGCAGTGCCGCTGGCATCGCAGGGGGAGGCTGTCAGCCCTAGCTATACCGAGCTGGTTGCTAAAGCCGACATCTACGATGGGATGCTTCTGACCTACGATGGTTTTATCACCCGGATAGAGGAACAAGCCGGCGACTATATCTTAAGCATTGCCTTGAGAAAAACTGCTACGGGTTTTGCTGATACCATCAAAGCGGTCATGGACAAAGCACCCGACTTTACAGCCCAGGATAAAGTCCGAGTGTATGGATTGCTTGAAGGCATTGGCAGCGGGGAAGATGCATCGATTGACTTGAGCTATCCGATGCTTCGCGTGCAAAGCCTCACGTTACTTGAGAAGTTTATGGACCCTGACGCATAAAAAATCTATTTGGCAAGGCCGAATAACACACTTTGTGAATTTTTCCTACCGACTTACTAATCTGTACTGATATTTAACCAATGGGGAGGGTGTCAATGGCGGGTACTGTTGTTTCTTGGGCTAAGGATTTAAACGAAATTCCATATGGTCCCTTGGGCATTATTGCTATGAGCGGCTGTGAGAAAATGGGGGAACTCATTAACTATTGGCTGTCAAAATGGCATCAATTGGAAGAGGATTCGGACCGTGAGTTTTACACAGTTCCTGGGATGAATCGGGATAGTTTTCTTATCAAAGCCTATTGCCCGCGTTTTGGCACCGGTGAAGGAAAAGGGCTCATCAAAGAGAGTGTTCGCGGCCTTGACATATATATTATTATTGATGTGACGAATTATTCGGTTACCTACAAAATGTACGATCAAATTGTCCCCATGTCACCTGATGATCATTATCAGGATTTGAAGCGGATTATCAATGCAGTTGGCGGCAAAGCCAAACGTGTCAGTGTCATTATGCCTTTTTTGTATGAAAGCCGTCAGCACCGCAGAACATCCCGTGAGAGCCTGGATTGCGCCCTGGCCCTGCAGGAACTCCAAGCCATGGGCGTGCAGAATATCATTACCTTTGATGCCCACGATCCACGGGTCATCAACGCGGTTCCTCAATTGGGTTTTGAAAATGTACAGCCTACATATCAAATGTTAAAAGCTCTTTGTCACGACGTTAAAGATCTCAACATCAACAAAGAGAGCATGCTGGTTGTCAGCCCGGATGAAGGGGCTATGCAAAGGAATATTTTTTATTCCTCGGTGCTGGCGTTAGAATTGGGTATGTTTTATAAGCGGCGTGATTATACGACCATCGTCGGCGGCAGAAACCCCATCATAGCCCATGAGTATATCGGTGTAGATGTTGAGGGAAAAGATATAATTGTCGCAGACGATATTCTATCCTCAGGCGAGTCTTTGCTGGATTTGGCAAGAGAACTTAAAAAACGCAAAGCAAACCGCATTATCTGTATCGTCACGTTTGCTTTTTTTACAAATGGTATCCAGGAGTTTAATGAAGCACATGCACAGGGTATTATCACCAAGGTCATCGCAACTAACCTCAACCATACCAACCCTGAACTAAAAAAAGCGAGATGGTATATTGAAGCTGATTTGTCCAAATACGTCGCCTATCTTATCGCTACCCTCAACCATGACCGCAGCTTAAGCGCACTGCTCAACCCCTATAATCGTATCAGCGGTTTGCTGACCCGGTACGAGGAAGAACAAACAGCAAATGGTATGCGACTTGTATGATGCACCTGCCGCCGGAAGAAAAAAAGAACAGCCTGATCAGCCGCTCCAAAGATTTGATTGATTCGGCTGTCAGTGGCTTTAAAGGCCGCGATATGAATGCTTTGGTTGATGAGTTTACGCAGGAGATGACGGTCGTTGCAGAAGGTCTCAGCGAAGAGCTCATGCAGACAAAGCAGCAGCTTTCGCAGCTGAGTGCTGCGCAAACAATCACTGAAGAGCAAAGAAGCCAAGATATGATCGATGTGCGCAATCGCTTGAAGGACATTGAAAAGCGTTTGGATACGCTTTCCCGACAAAAAGACAAACAAGATAGGAAACGAAGCAGTTTGTCTGCTATTCTGTCGCAGATAACCCTAATTGCAGCGATTATTGCCGGCGCTTGGGTAATCACCGCTGTTTTACAGCTCATCAGGAGGTAAAAATGGCTGATTTCAAAGATTTAGTTTCAAAATATTCAAAAAAGCAAAGCACAACTTTGATTGACAGCATCGCCGTTGGTCTTAGTATGGCAGATGAAGTATCAGTCGATTTAGGGCTGTTAAGTGACAGCGGTCTGCTTGATGAAGTGTTAAATGCGCTGAGTATTGCCGTGCCTTTTGTTATTATTACTGTGACTGAGGGCAGCCGCGTACTCCTGGGCCGAAAAACTGCAACCGCAGGGATGCAGGACGGAGGCTACCGCATTGTCAAATCCGGTGTTGCGATGGGGGCGGGCGCTATTGTCGCGGGTCTGGGTGCTGGTTTCTTACCCGCCATCCCAGTATCCATTGGCATTCGCATACTCATGGATAAATTTCGCAGCCAATCACTGACAGGCTATCGCGTGGATCAGCGCATTAAGCGCTTGCGTGCTCTTCATGAATTTTCTTCCGCAGCTCAGGACCATGGGATATGGCAGGCACTGCCTGAGGGTAAAGTTTCAGCGCAGTGATGAAGAAAGCAGAAGCAAAGCTTTTTTCTTACTTAGGTTTTTCCACAATTTTCAGGATTTTTTGTTTGATTCTCGATTAGTATTTCTTCAATATCTTTGAAAGCTCACCTGAACATTCAGGATGCAGCTTTCATTTTATGAGGTGACCAAGTTTAACCACAGTTAGTTTTTGAGTTTTTTCATCATGCGTACAATGACTTTGAAATATTAAATATATTTTTAGGTAGACATTCTTTGGGAGGATAAATTTGGCAGCTTATCACGAGGAGGTGGATCATGGCATTACCACTTCCTACCGAAAAACCATCTGGCGATATTTTGTTTGCGCTGTTAAGGAATATGGACTGATAAATCCTGGGGATCGGGTCGCTGTTTGCGTATCCGGTGGCAAGGATTCATTTTTATTGGCTAAATGCATGCAGCTATTGCAAAAACACGGCTCTATCCCTTTTGAGTTATTCTTCCTCAGCATGGATCCGGGTTTTTCCATCGAAAAACGCACAAGCCTGGAGGAAACAGCCAAAGCGCTCTGCATCCCCATTCATATTTTTGAGACCGATATTTTCACCAGCATAGAAGCGGCTAAAAACTCGCCTTGTCATGTTTGCGCTTCCATGCGACGGGGTCATTTGTACAAACAGGCCCAGATGCTTGGCTGCAACAAAATTGCACTGGGGCACCATTATGATGATGTGATTGAAACAACCATGCTGAGCATCCTCTATGGAGGAGAATTCAAAACCATGATGCCCAAACTTCGCAGCCGTAATTTTGATGGCATGCAGCTCATTCGTCCCCTTTATTTGGTGAGAGAAGAGCAGGTTAAGAGCTTTACCGCGCGTTATCATATCCCAGTCATGAGCTGTGCCTGCAGAATAACCCAAAGTGAAGACGGCGGGAAACGCAAAAAAGTAAAAGAACTGATTAAAGACCTGAAGAAAAGCAATCCAAACGTAGAAAGCTGCATTTTTTCATCAGCACAAAAAGTCAGTCTTGGGGCAGTGCTTGGATGGCGACAGCGTGATGAAGGACCTTTTACCTCATTTATAGATGTTTATGACAATCAAACGGGTACCATATAATTTGAATTTGCTTGACACACCCCGACTTACAAAGTAAAATGAGTTTAGTTTATCGAGGAGGACATAATGAATCAAAATAAAATAGCCGTCATGGTAGATTCTTGCACAGATGTGTCAGAAGAACTACTAAAAGAGATGGGTATTTACTCCGTTCCAATTATTATTATTTACAAAGACGGAGAATACAGGGATAAGATCGATATTTCTTCACAGGAAGTTTATGATCGTCTGCCGCTTGAAACCCCGCGTACGTCACTTCCCAGCGGGGAATCAATTTCCAATGCCTTTAACCAAATAAAGCAAGACGGTTATGAGAAACTCATTATTGTCAGTATTTCCAGCGCTTTATCAGGTACATATAACATGATGAATATCATGGCAGATGAATTTACAGATCTTGAGATTAAGGTGATTGACACAAAGTCAATCAGCTATGGCGCCGGTTCGCAGGCTGTATTGGCGGCAAAACTCGCCCAGGAGGGGATGGGCTTTGAAGAAATCATCCAAAAAGTTCAGAACAGTATCATCGATTCAAAGATCTATTTTTGTTTATCCACCCTCGAATATCTAGCAAGAGGCGGCCGCATTGGCAAAGTATCTGCAGTTCTGGGTTCTTTGCTGAAGATTAAGCCCATTATTACCTGCAATGATGAAGGGGCATACACCATCGCAGCCAAGGTCAGAGGCCGCGCGCAAGCCATCGCTGAGACGGTTAATTTTGCTGTTCGTGAGGCTGGCAAGCATGTTGCCTGCAACATAGCTGTCATAGAAGGCAATGCCAAAGAGGAAGCGGCGCGTGTGCTTGAAGAAGTGAAACGCAGAATTCCCAACTGCAAATCCTTTCAGGAACAAACTGTTGGTCCTGCGCTGGTCGTTCATACCGGACCCGGTTTATTGGGTATAAATGTACAAGCCTTGACGATTGCATAAAATAACAGATAGTCCAATTCATAAAAAAACAATATTGATCCACCACTCATTTATCTCATCAACACTCTTCTTGGAGGAATATTCATGCTAAATCCATCAGAGCTTTCGAGCGCAACCATTGCTGAGTTGCGCCAGTTCGCTAAAGAACGTCAAATAACCCTTGGAAGTCTTCGCACTAAATCAGATATCCTGCAGCGGATCGAGCAATCGCTTATTGATCAGCTGAGCGCTGCGGGGATGTCTGTTACAGATGCCCAACCTGAAGAAGAAACATCAAAATCAGAAAAACCTCAAGCGTCCCAACCTTCCACAGCATCAGCGAAGGAGCGGCGTGCGATGATTATTACGGATGATCCGGATGATTCTCCTCCCGCTCATTCACCAGTTCAGCGCCCACAGCCGGCTCATAAAACGTCTTCGCCTACTTTAAAGCCAAGCAGCACAACATCAACCGGCAAAAACAAGCCTGTTTTCAATCTCTCAGGCGCAAGAGCGTGGCACAACCCTCAGCCCTATACGTCCGCGCAGGCGGCTCCTAACAAATATGCTCCTTTAACATCAAATCTACAAACTTATCCATCTTCGGGCGGGGATAGCTTCACCAACACCATGCAGACGCGTCCTGTACCCACTCGCGTTGCCCGGTTTGGGCCTGATGCTGCGCAGCAGCCTAAAGAAGCACCCGCTGTTCAAAGCCCTGTCACCAATATCCCACCTGGATACCGTCCTTCAGCTTTTGCGAAGCCGGGCGCTGTTATGTACCCTCAAGCGCTGCAAGCTCAGGCACAAAGACCGGCGAACATCGCATCTGCTTACCGCAGACAGCAAGGTGAGTTTCTCCCAGCTCCTCCCGAGGCACCTGCGGACAAGGCGTATCTGCCTTCTGCTGCGCCTGTGGAGCCCGATGCGCGGGAATTGGGCGTCAATTCTGCCGTCCCGGAGCTTCTGGCTACGGGCGACTGCGGAGATGGTGCGGGCGTGCTGGATATCCATTCGGATGGCTACGGTTTTATTCGCGCAGGCAATTTTCTGCCCGGTAAAAATGATGTTTATGTATCTAATGCCCAGATTCGCAGATTTTCCCTTAGAAATGGCGATTATTTGGAGGGCAAAACACGGCCTCAAAGAGACAGTGATCGCTATGCGGCCATGCTGTATATTACCAGCATCAATGGGCAGGACCCGGAAGAAGCCAAAAACAGGCGTGACTTTGATGAACTGACGCCTTATTATCCCGTCAAAAGAATTCAATTATCCAGCGCAAAGCAGCCTGACCCGGTGCTGCGCTTTATAGATTTATTTGTGCCTATCGGATATGGCCAGCGTGCCTTGATTGTTGCTCCTCCAAAAGCCGGGAAAACCACCATCCTCAAAAAAATCGCGCTGTCGATTATTCATCAGCATCCTGAGATTCATCTGATGACCTTGTTGGTGGATGAGCGACCTGAAGAAGTAACCGATATTAAGGAAACCGTAGGCGGCGATGTATTTTATTCAACCTTTGACGAACCTGCGGAGAGTCATGCGCGGGTCAGTGAGCTTGTCAGCGAACGCGCCATGCGTCTTGTCGAGCAGGGCAAAGATGTTGTGATACTCATGGATAGCCTCACCAGGCTTTCCAGAGCTTATAATACCCTGGCACCCAGCACTGCCCGCATTATGTCTGGAGGCGTCGCAGCGGGGGCGCTTAATAAGCCCAAACGGTTCTTTGGCGCTGCCAGAAACTTAAAAGAGGGCGGGTCACTGACCATTATCGCCACTGCCATTGTTGAAACAGGCAGCCGCATGGATGATATGATTTATGAAGAGTTTAAAGGGACGGGCAACATGGAATTGACGCTCGACCGAAGCTTGCAGGAACAGCGGATATTCCCGGCCGTCAGCATCATTAAATCCGGCACGCGCCACGACGAGCTTTTGCTGAATAAAGACGAAGAAGCTGTCGCAGTCCGCGTCAGGCGTATGCTTGCCGGCTCCAGCGAACAGGAAGGCATATCACTGGTCCTGTCGATGATGGAAAAGACAAACGATAATGACGATTTTGTCGCCCGTTTTGACCAATGGGCATCCATGATGAATACAAGAGGGCAAAGATCATGAGCATCACCATCACGCCATTTGGACAAACACCCCAAGGGGAGCGGGCTGATCTGATTACGGTCACCAACAAAAAAGGGGAGAGCGCCAGCTTTACCAATTTTGGAGCCCACATTGTCTCTATCAAGGTACAGGATAAATTTGGAAACCTTGGAGAGGTTTGTTTGGGGCAGGATGATGCGGCACAATATGCGCGCAGCGATATCGGGTATATGGGCGGTACGATTGGCCGATATGGCAATCGCATTGCAGGAGCACAATTTGAACTAAATGGCAAGGTCTATCATCTTTACGCCAATGATGGCGCCAATACCTTGCATGGCGGCCAGTTTGGTTTTGATCAAAAGCTGTGGGAGTATGAACTGTCTGATAACAGCATTCTGATGTATTATACTTCTCCCGACATGGAGGAAGGATTTCCGGGCGAACTCAAAGTTCAGGTTCGGTTTCATTTTGACGAAGAGTCCCAGCTGAGCATCGATTATGAGGCCATCAGCGATCAGGATACACAGGTTAACCTAACCAACCATGCCTATTTTAATCTGGGTCATGGTGAGGATATACTCAATCACACACTCCAAATCGACGCAGATGACTTTGTTGAGGTAGATGATGACTTGATCCCCACGGGAGAGCTTCAGCCTGTGGAGGGCACAGTCTATGATCTCAGGCAGCCTGTCTTGCTGGGAGAGGCCTTGAAGCGCCGGGATCATGACATGTTTTTATCTGCCAAAGGATTCGATGCAGCCTTTGTGCTCAATGAGAAAGAATTTCACCAAGCAGCTGTTTTGCAGGCACCGGATACCGGGAGGTCTATGAAGGTTTGGACTGATCAGCCGGGTGTCCAGTGCTATAGCGGACAAGGGCTTAACTGTTCTGGCCATGACGGCATCATGTATGGGCCTTATGCAGGAATTGCGCTTGAAACGCAGCAGCATCCTGATACGCTTCATCATCCGACCTTTGGTAGCACTTTGCTCAAAGCCGGCGATCTGTACAAAACAAAGACAGTTTACGCGTTTTCGGCGCAATAAAAATACGAATTAAAACAGCCCTGCTTCCTTTGAAACAGGGCTGTTTTATATTGATTCTTAAGTGCTGCTCAGCAAATCTTCATAGATTGGGAAAGGCCATAAATCTCTGGCCACTATTTTTTCAGGGATGTCGCAGCTTTGCCGAAGTTGGGCCATTGAAGGGATCAGGATATCCCGGCAATAATTCGCGCAGGCAATTCTTCCTTCATCCAGAGGAACGTTTGAAAGGGATTTATCCAAATCATCACAGGCTGAAAAAGCGTTTTTCGTCAGCTGGTTGAGGGTTGATAAAGTGCCTGCTTCCGCAATCGGCTCCTGGGGCAGCAAGGCCTGCTTAAGAGCAGCAGACTCGCCCAGCAGTTTCGAATATCGCACAATAGCCGGGATAATCTCCTGCCGGGCCATATCAAGCATGGTTTTTGCCTCGATGCTGATGATTTTACAGTAGTTCTCTCCCAATACATCCTGGCGGCTGTATATTTCCGTTTCGCAGTATACTTTTTGACGAGCATATAAGGCGATGTTTTCATCGAGGGTCATATAAGGCAAACAGTCTGCGACAGTCTGCAGGTGAAGCAGCCCTCGTTTTTTAGCTTCCTTGTGCCAATCCTCATGATAACTATTGCCATTGAAGATAATTCGCTTGTGCTTTTTGATGGTATTGATAATCAGCTCTTCTCTTGCCAACTGAAAATCCTCTGCCGCTTCAAGGATATCCGCGAACTGCTGGAGGGCATCGGCCATCGCTGTGTTGAGAACAGTGTTGGTTTCAGCAATCGACATCGAGCTGCCCAGCGCACGAAACTCAAACTTATTGCCGGTGAAGGCAAAGGGGGAAGTGCGGTTTCGATCTGATATATCCCTTGGTATTTTGGGCAATACATGCACACCGATACTCATATCTGCCACTGTCTCTTTTACATAGGTGCGGTGGTTTTCCAGCGCATCCAGAATGGCAGTCAATTCATCTCCCAGAAATACAGACAATATGGTCGGCGGCGCTTCATGGCTGCCCAGTCGGCAGTCATTGGAGGCGCTGGCCACAGATAGCCGAAGCAAATCAGCATGTTCATCCACAGCTTTGAGAATAGCGCATAAAAACAGCAGGAACTGGGCATCTTCCGCCGGCGTTAAGCCGGGTTCCATCAGATTGACGCCCTGGTCGGTGGAAAGGCTCCAGTTATTGTGCTTTCCCGAACCGTTAATTCCATCAAAAGGCTTTTCATGCAGCAGGCATATCATCTCGTGTTTGAGAGCCGTGCGTTTTAATATTTCCATCATCAGCTGGTTATGGTCAGAGGCGATGTTGACGGATTCGTAGATAGGCGCCAGCTCATGCTGTGCCGGTGCTGATTCATTGTGCTGGGTTTTTGCGGGGATACCAAGCTTCCATAGCTCTTCGTTGAGCTCTCGCATAAACGCGCTGACACGGGGCGTGATGCTGCCATAGTAGTGATCGCTCAGTTCCTGTCCTTTTTGGGCCTTTGACCCAAAGAGTGTGCGTCCGGTGTATTTTAAGTCCCGTCGGCGCTCAAAGAGCGATTTGTCTATTAAGAAATATTCCTGTTCTGCGCCAACCCATGCCGTTACCCGCTGCGCTTCATAATTCCCAAATAAACGCAAGATGCGCAGAGCCTGCCTGTTGAGTGCATCGGCTGAACGCAGCAAAGGTGTTTTTTTATCGAGTGCCTGCCCGTCATAACTGCAAAATGCTGTCGGGATGCAAAGTATGTTTTCTTTGATAAATGGATAGCTCGTGGGATCCCAAGCTGTATAACCGCGAGCCTCAAAGGTTGCCCTAAGGCCGCCAGAAGGGAAAGAAGACGCGTCGGATTCACCCCGTATCAATTCCTTGGCGCCAAACTCCATAATGATGCCGCCTCCGGGTAAAGGGGAGATGAAGCTATCATGCTTCTCCGCGGTGATGCCAGTCAGCGGCTGAAACCAATGTGTATAATGTGTGCAGCCATGTTCCAGCGCCCAATCCTTCATCGAATTGGCAATGGTGGATGCTACTTCGGTCGGCAGACGCCTGCCTGTTGCCATTGTTTGCTGCAAAGCCATGTAGGTTTCTTTGGGAAGACGGCTTCGCATGACATCAAAGTTAAATACCAGGCTGCCATAGATGTCTTGAGGTTTCATTATACAACTACTCCTTCCCATCAAAAGATTCGATGCGGTCATCTGACAATTGTCTTACAGCCAGGCTGCTCATCCGGCCGGACGCTGCCGTTGCCGCTGTCAGGATGACTGAGCAAAGAACGGCACATACAAGGAATAATAGTAATGCAAAGGAAATCGACGCACCCGTCCGGGAGCGAAGTTTATTCATTATTCTTTTTTTCATTTTCACATCGCTCCTTTCAGACGGGTACGGTCATAGAATCATAATGTCACTGGTTGTTAATATTATTAATAAGGTTAAGGGTTTTTTGCTGCTTCGCATTCTCGTTTTGGCTATCAT
>JAAZEI010000207.1 GCA_012512355.1 Clostridiales bacterium
CTGACGTGCAGAATATCTTTGCCTTCTTTTAAAAAAGGCTCGAAATAACGGGTAAATTCATCGACATTGACCTGTGATGTTTTGGTGTCTTTTCCTTCGCGCATCGCACGATAAAAATCCTTATAAGAGATGGAGGCACCCAAATCATCGGCATACTGCTGATCCCCCAGCATAAAGTGAAAGGGAACATAGTGAATATCACGATTCTTGAGATGTTCTAAGCTCAAGTCCACAGTAGAGCAGCAGCTTAAAATAAAATTTCGCATCAAAATACCTCAGCCTTCTTAAGAGTGTGTCTCAATGATACCACATTATGATTTAGTATACCCTTATTTTTGCAAGCCAATAGATTATGTGGGCAGACGCAGAAGTTTAGATGGTGTCAGGGTATAATGAATCAATGACACTTTGGTGATGGGAGAAGCTTCCCATTAATCACGCAATCACGATCTGATAATAGTTTAATTTGCAGGAGGATTCAGTGAAATTAGCAGATATGACCACCCGTGTTTTTACGGATTCCCTTGCCTCTGCCTCCCCCGCGCCGGGAGGAGGTGCGGCAGCGGCCTTTATAGGGGCTCAGGGCGTAGCCCTGGTGGCGATGGCAGCGGGACTGACGCTTGGTCGCAAAAAGTATGCGGCCTATGAAGAACGCGCCCGTGATATCCGTGACAAGGCGATGACCGTCAAAGAAAAGCTGCTCTTCACCATGGACAGGGATTATCAGGCTTATCAAAGCCTGACAGATGTCTATGTAATGCCCAAAGATACAGAGGATGAAAAAACTGATCGCCGGGCGGCCATGCAGTCCGCACTCAAAGCCTGCACCCTCACACCTTATGAGACGATGGTCTATGCGCTGCAGGGAATGGAGCTTGCCAGGGCGCTCATCGGCAAAAGCAATACAAACGCTGCAAGTGACCTGGGGGTCGCGGCACTTAATTTGAAGGCGTCGCTGGACGGCGCGTGGCTGAATGTATCAAGCAACCTAAAAGGCATAGAGGATGGGCAATTTACAGCGCGCTATCAAGGATTGGGGGAGGAACTGCGCAGCCGCTGCATCCCCCTCTTTGATGAAGTCATCGGCTGGGCGGAATCCTTTTTTTGAACCTGTTGCAGTGCTGCGTTTTACAGCCTGTCAAATCTGCATAACATAAGTTAAGCTTGGCATTGCCAAAAGGCGAAGCATTATTTTTACACCTTCACACCTTTATGCTACAATAGCCCAGAGGTGATAATGGTGAAGGAAAGCTGCGTAATCATTGATGGTCATAGCCTGATGTACAGGGCATTTCATGCTTTGCCGCCCATGCATGTGGATGGTGTGAATACCAATGCGGTGCATGGCTTTTTGAGTGTTCTTTTTAAGACAATCAGGGAGCGCCGGCCGCATTATTGTGTTGTCGCCTTTGATGACCCCACACCCACCTTCCGCCATGAGACATTTGCGGATTATAAAGGCAAACGCGCCCCCATGCCCGACGATATGCGGCCGCAGTTTCCGCTAATCAAAGAAGTGTTAACCAAAATGGGCATCGGTGTGGTGACCCTGCCGCGATATGAGGCGGATGACTTGCTGGGCACCATTGCCCGCCAGGCCAATGAAAAAGGCATTGAAGCCTTGCTGCTGACCGGTGACCGGGATGCGCTGCAGCTGGTGAGTGAAGACACCCGCATGCTTTTTACAAGGCGGGGGATATCAGAAACCATGCCCCTGACCCCGGCGGCGGTGAAGGAGCTCTTTGGCATCAGCCCTGAGCAGGTGACAGATTTAAAAGGCCTTATGGGGGATGCCAGCGATAATATTCCGGGTATCCCCGGTGTGGGTGAAAAGACAGCGCTTAAATTTTTGGGTGAATACAGCACGCTGGAAAATGTTTTGGAGCATGCTGATGACATCAAAGGCAAATTGGGTGAAAAGGTTCGGGGCAATAAAGAACTGGCTCGCCTGTCAAAACAGCTGGCCACCATTGACCGCCATGTCCCTTATACAGCTGACTTTGGCGAGTGGACACTCGACCGTATGCAGGAGGCTTTGCCTGTCATGCGCGTGCTCAAACTCAACCACATGTCCACGGAGCTCATAAAGCTGACATCCGCAAGCGGGTCAAGGGTGGAGGAGAGCCACCTGGAGGCGGAAAGCTTGCCCCCCATCAAAGAAGCGGCCAGCATCGCTGATTTGCTGCAGTTCGCCAAACATTTGGGCCGCGGCAGCCTGATTCTGTGCATTGATGAAGAGGCTCTTAGTTTTTCAAAGCCAGATGGTGACGCGATGCGCATCAAATTTCAGGAAGCTCAGCAAAACCTGCTGAGTGAAAGCAAAGCCCCGACCATGGAGGAAGTGCTCATTGAGATTGCTCCTCTGCTGCAAAAAACAGGGCTGATTACCCATGATGCCAAAAGGTTTTTGCATCGTCTGCAGAGGCTTCATCTCGCTCTGCCTCAAATTGTCCACGATACGATGATTCTGGCCTATCTGCATAACCCCCAGGAACGCAGCTATGCGCTGTCAAGCTTTGCCGCTCCCGACGCGCAGGGCGTTGCCTCTCTTTTAAAGGCTCAGCTAGAGCAGTTAAAAGAAGAGGGGATGGAAAGCTTGTATCAAACCATCGAGCTTCCCCTGGTGCGCGTGCTGTTTGATATGGAAGTAGAGGGCTTCCAGGTTGATAAAGAGCCGCTGATGGAAATGGGAGACCGTTTTACCCTCATGACAAAACAGCTGCAGGAAGATATTTATGAACTGACGGGTGTGAGCAGCTTTAACATCAACAGCCCCCAGCAGGTCGGCAAGGTCTTGTTTGAAGATTTGGGCTTGCCCGGCAAGCGAAAGACCAAAACCGGCTACTCGACAGATGCCGATACCCTCGAAGGGCTTCGTGAAATGCACCCTGTCATCGATAAAATTCTCGAATATCGCCAGATTACAAAGCTAAACAGCACCTATATTGAGGGCCTTATGAGCAAGGTGGATGACAGCGGCCGCATTCACAGCACCTTTGACCAGACGGGTACCTCCACCGGCCGCATCAGCTCAACTGAGCCCAACTTGCAAAACATCCCCATTCGCACCGAGATGGGCAGGGAAATCCGCCGTGCCTTTGTGGCCAAACCGGGCTATGTTCTCGTCGACGGTGACTATTCGCAGGTCGAACTGCGGGTGCTGGCGCATATGTCCCAGGACGAAGCCATGTGCGATGCCTTTATCAAAGGGCAGGATATCCATTTAAGAACAGCAGCGGAAATCAACGATGTCCCCATGCAGCAGGTGACAGGTGATATGCGCTCTGCCGCCAAGGCCGTCAACTTTGGCATTGTGTATGGCATCAGCGATTTTGGGCTATCCAATAATATTGGCATCAGCCGCAAACGGGCGGCAGATTTTATTGCCAAGTATTTTGACCGATATCCCAGGGTGCATATCTTTATGGAGACAGCCAAAAAAGACGGCTATCTCAATGAATACGCGACGACTCTTTTTGGCCGCCGGCGCAAATTGCCTGAACTTAAAAGCAGCAATGGCAATATCCGAAATTTTGGCGAACGCATTGCCATGAACACCCCCATTCAGGGCACCGCGGCTGATATCATCAAAGCTGCCATGGTGGCAGTGCACAAAAGGCTGCAGGATGAAGAGCTGTCTGCCAAGCTGATTCTCACTGTGCATGACGAACTGCTCATCGAGACCCTGACAGAGCAAAAGGAGCAGGTGGTCCAGCTTCTGCGTGATTGTATGGAGAATGTCATCAAGCTTAAAGTCCCCCTGGTCAGTGATATCAATACAGGAACCAGCTGGTATGATACAAAATAGTCCTTATATCATCGGTCTGACGGGCGGCATTGCCAGCGGCAAAACCAATATCAGCCGCGCTCTGCGCCAGCGAGGCGCCGTGGTGATTGATACGGATGAAATATCCCGCGCTCTCACGGCAGATGGTGGTAAAGCACTTGGCGCCATCCGAGATATGTTTGGTGATGCTGTTTTTGACGGAGATTCTTTGAGTCGCCAGCGTTTGGCGGCCATGGTCTTTGGGCATCAGAAGCTTTTGCAGCAGCTCAACGGCATCATGCACCCCCTGATTGGCTGTGAAGTAAAAGAGCTGATACAGCAGCATCAGGGGGAGACCGCGCTGCTGGTTGAGGTGCCGCTTCTTTTTGAGGTGGGCTGGAATCAATCATGTGACGAGGTGTGGTGTGTCTATGCCCCTGCGCGTGTACAAGTTCATCGCCTGCGCAAACGCGACAAGCTGCCCCTGTCCCAGGCAATCCGGCGCATCAACTCCCAGATGTCCGGCCGTGAGCGCTGCAGACGCTCTGATTACTGCATTGATACGACAGGTACACGAGAACAGAGCGCAGCCAAGGCCCTGATCCTATGGCGCAGCGCATTGAGGAGGGCAGCCCTTGTCTGAACACCCTACATTTGATCGGCCCAGCCCCAGGTATGTGCAGAAGTATGATCGGCCCATGCAGCCTGATGCTTCTTTGAAAGTGAGAGCGGAAAATACGCAGCGACGGCCGCGCGCGGAAAAAAACCGGGCAAGTCATGAGGTAAAACATAGCAGACCCCCTCAAAAAAGGCCTGAAGGTCCCCTCGGTCGAGGCGTTAAGGTCATTCGAATAGTGACAGGCACTGTTTTGCTCTCTTTTTTGATTATTTTGATTTTCAGCTTTTTTAGTTTTTCCCAGGCGCAAAACCGTTTGGAAAGCCTGCGAGCGCAGCGGCAGGCGGCCGAGGATCAGCATCAGAAAGACATAGGCTACTATGTGCAGATGCGCAGGGTATCGGGCGTTGATGAATATATCAGAAAGTATGCGCAGGAATTTTCTGTTGACCGCTCCTTCATCTCGGCCATCATTGCCAGAGAAAGCCACTATGTCGCCGCAGCTCAATCGGGCGTGGGCGCCAGGGGTCTGATGCAGATTATGCCAGATACGGGGATCTGGGTAGCAGGACGGCTTGCGGTGCAGCCTTACAATTATGACAGACTCTTTGAGCCGGAACTCAACATTCGCTTGGGCTCCTGGTATCTTAACTATTTAAGCTCGCAGTTTAGCGGGGAGCCGGTGATGATTGCGGCGGCCTTCCATGCAGGCGCCAACAATGTCAAACAGTGGGCTTTAAAGTATGGAGAGGATCAAAAGACCATCGGCATCGATCAGATCCCGACGGATGACACAAAAGACTATGTTAAAAAGGTGATGAATGCTTATGCGCTTTATTATGAATATGACATCAGCCATTAAACGCAGCTTCATCCTGCTGTTTGTTCTGATGTTCCTGCTGCCTGTTTTTTCTGTGCGTGCCATGATGGACAGAGACAGCTCTCTCACCTTTGGCATGGTGGCCGGCAGCAGTGAGCACACCAACCCGCTGATCTCTGCAGAGCGGGATATGCAGGCCCTGGGCAGTCTGGTGTATGAAGGCCTGGTTTTTATCAACGATGATTATGCGCCCCAGCCACAGCTGGCGCAGCGCTGGGAAACCAGCGGAGAGGGCACAACCTGGACTTTCTATTTAAAGGAAGGGATTACCTTCCATGATGGCAGCCCGGTGCTTGCAAGTGATGTTGAGGCCACCATCAAAGAGATCCTGCGTCTGGCCACAGAAGATAATGTGAGTTATCGCGGGCCTTATACCTCGCTGAAGTATTTTATTAATTCGGTGAAGGCAACTGCCGAGAATACGGTAGAGATTAAAACGAATCGAAAAAACTACGGTTTTTTATTCGCGATGACCTTTCCCATCCTTCCCGCCTCCTCTTTGCAGGCCTACAACCCTCCGGGTACAGGCCCCTATGTGATGGCCAACTATGTCCCTGGTGACTATATGATGCTGACCGCCAATCCGAATTGGTGGGGCGGCACCTCCAGCCTGCAGGAAATCATGACCATTTTTCATGCGACGGGGCGCGAACTGGTCTCCAGCTATGAATACAACCGGGTGGATGCCATCATTACAAGAGCGCTCAATGCAGCGCAGTATCGCAGCGGTGTCAATACGCTCAATATCAGCTATCGAACCCGACAGCTGGAAACCCTGCTGTTTAATAACCAGTCCTACGAATTGCAGGAGGTGAAGGTGCGAAAAGCCATCCGCTTTGCCATCAACATCGAAGGGCTGGTCAATTCAAGTTATCTGGGGATGGTGACCCGCAGCGATACCCTCATGCCCCAGGGCACCTGGATGCAGGGCGGTGTATCCAGCGTTCTTCGCCAGGATATACAGCGCGCCAAGAGTTTGCTGGCCCAAGCGGGCTGGGATAACCCCAATGAAGAGGGCATATTGACCCAGGTGATCGGCGGTCAGCTAAAGAAATTGAGCCTTAGATTTATCGTCTACGACGAAAGCGGAGATGGCGCAAGGCTGAGCACAGCCCAGCAGATATCGGGGATGCTGCAAAATGTGGGGATTGAAGCCCGTGTTATCAATCTGCCTTTTTCCGATGCCCAGGCCAGGCTAAAGGCCGGCAACTACGATTTAGCCCTGGCGGCTTTTAGCATGGACGCGGTGCCTGATCCCGGGTTTTTGCTCATTAGCGGCAATACCGGCAATTATATGCGCTATGCCTCAGGCATTATGGACAAGCTGTTTACCCAGCTTCGAAGTGCCCTGACGCGTGAAGCATATACGCAAAAACTCTATGAGATACAGGCGCGTTTTGTAGAAGACTGCCCTTTTGTCAGTCTGTATTATCGCAATGGCGCGATTATCACCAGGCAAATGTTTTCAAGCGCGCGCGATTTGAGAGAACCTGATATTCTGCGGGGCATAGAAGGAACCCGCTGAGGATATCAAGAAAGGGGAAAGACAATGGCATTTCAATCAATCGGTCAGGGGACCTTGCTGGCCCCCGCCTCGCTTGCGATGGTCAGCTGCGGCAAAGAAGGGATAGTACCCAACATCATCACCATCGCATGGATGGGCATCGTCAACTCTGACCCGCCGATGCTATCTATTTCTGTCAAGCCCAGCCGTTATTCCTATGATCTGATTGATGAAACGGATGAGTTCGCAGTCAATCTCGTCAACCGGGATTTGATGAAATCGGCAGATTTTTGCGGTGTCCGCTCAGGGAGGGACCTTGATAAGTTCAAAGAATGCGGTTTGCACGCGCTTGAAGCCATTGGTCTATCCCATGCTCCCTGCATTGCCGAGAGCCCTCTTTATCTTAGCTGCAAGGTCAAACAGAAAATTGCGCTGGGATCGCACACCATGTTCCTAGCGGATATTGCAGCGGTCGCCGCGCAAGGTCACCTGCTGGATGACAAGGGCAAGCTGGATTTGTCAAAGACCAATCTCGTTGCCTACAGCCATGGCGAATATGCTGTGCTGGGTCAGCCGGAGGGGTTTTTTGGATACAGCATCGCCCGTTCAGAAGTATTGCGGCGCAGATTAAGAAAATTTTGAGAAATCTCTCAAAGACAGAGATGATCTCGTTAGGGTGTTTTAAACACAGATATCATAGCGTGAAATAAAGTATTTTATCGGATATTCAAAAATAATATCTGCTAATTTAGTAAGTGAAACCTGCCAAGTCAAAAGGCGAACAAATATTCTCATATTTGCTTGTACAGGCATTGCCGCTATGCTATAATGAGCGTTGGAATAGTTAGCTGTAGTGACAATTGTGAGGGTATGCCATGAGAGTTGGGGTCGTTTCGCTTGGATGTGCGAAAAATCGTGTAGATACAGAAGAGATGCTGTCCCTCCTGTCCCAGGAAGGCTATGAATTAACAGATAAAGCGGAAGAAGCCGAGGTTTTGGTGATCAACACCTGCGGCTTTATTACGTCCGCCAAAGAAGAATCCATTGATGCCATCTTTGAGATGGCGCAACATAAACAGACAGGCAAGTGCAGGGCGCTGGTAGTGACCGGCTGCCTGGCGCAGCGTTATGGCGAAGATCTGATGCGGGAAATCCCGCAGATTGATGTCCTCAGCGGCGTCACCCAATATGATACCCTGGCGCAGGCCATTGATCTGGCCCTGCAAAAGGGTGAGCGTCAAATCAACACCCAGCGCAAGAAGGCTTTTCTGCACTGCGGCCGTGTGCTGACCACACCCAATCATACAGCTTACATTCGCATTGGCGAGGGCTGTGACAACCGCTGCGCCTATTGCGCCATTCCCCTCATCAGGGGCTCGCATCACTCAAGGCCCAAGGAAGATATCCTCAATGAAATGAAGGACATGGCTTCCAAGGGTGTGACAGAGCAGATTTTGATCGCGCAGGATACTACAGCCTGGGGACGGGATGTGGGAAACGAGAGCTTAAAAGACCTCATGCGGGAGGCCAGCGGTATTGCGGGCATTAAGTGGCTTCGGGTGCTGTATTGTTATCCCGACGGTACAGACAAGGCCCTCATAGATGAAATGGCAGCGCATGACAATATCTGCCGTTACCTTGACCTTCCCCTGCAGCATGCCTCCAGAAAAATACTCAGGGCGATGCGCCGACGCGGAGATATTGATGAGGTGAAGCAGCTGCTGGCTTATGCCAGAGGCAAGGGGTTTGCCCTGCGCACCACCTTTATCGTTGGTTTCCCCGGCGAAACTGAGGAAGATTTTGAGGAGCTGATGGATTTTGTTCGCGATGTGCGTTTTGACAGAATGGGCGCCTTTACCTTTTCACCTGAGGAGGATACCCTGGCGGCCACAATGCCTCTGCAGGTACCCGAAGAAGTCAAGAAAAAGCGCCTTGAGCGTTTGATGAGTTTGCAGTCACAAATCAGTTCAGAGCAAAACCAACAGCGTATTGGCAAACTTGAGCAGGTGCTTTGCACCGGGCATCAAGAGGGCAGGTATATCGGCAGGTCTTCCTGGGAAGCGCCGGATGCTGATGGCCTGATTTTGTTTGACGCGGATTTCCCCGTCAAAGCAGGAGACTTTGTGAAGGTAGAGATCAGGAGCGCTGATACCTACGATTTGCGGGGAGTTGCTATTGAGGCGATGCCATGAACCTGCCCAATAAGCTGACCATGATGCGTGTATTGTTAATTCCCTTATGCATTCTATTTATTGTTTTGGGTTATTATACACTGGCAGCGCTTGTTTTTAGCCTGGCCTCACTGACTGATTTGCTTGATGGCTATCTGGCACGCAAATATCAGCAGGTGACGACCTTTGGTAAATTTGCAGATCCGGCGGCCGATAAAATTCTTGTGCTGACCACCATGATTGCGCTGCTGTATCAGGGGCTATACCCCTGGTGGGCTGTTTGCATCGTAGCTGCCCGGGAGCTGGCTGTGGATGGCTTGCGCATGGTGGCAGTCGGGGAGAAATTGGTCATCCCCGCAGGCAGCCTGGGCAAGTACAAAACCAATGCGCAAATTTTCTCTATTTTGTCCGTGATGCTGTTTTTTCCTCAATGGCTCAGCCTGGTTCTGATCTGGCTGATGTGTGTGTTGACCATCGTCTCCGGTCTGCAATATTTTTATGGGGCACGGAGTATCTTTAAAGAACTGAAAGGACATTAAACAATGGCTGCAAAGGGTAGAAGAGTATCAAAAGAAGCACCCGAGATTGTCAAAAAAGACGACAGAGGTTTGGCGCTCGACCGTGCATTGGCTGATCTGGATAAACAATTTGGGCGAGGCACCGTCATGAAACTTGGCGCCCGCACGACAATGCAGGTTGATTCTGTGCCAACAGGCTGTCTTGAGCTGGACCTGGCACTTGGAGTAGGCGGGATACCGCGCGGGCGAATCGTCGAGGTGTTCGGGCCCGAATCATCGGGTAAAACCACCGTTGCCCTGCATGTGGTGGCAGAAGTTCAAAAAGCTGGCGGCATTGCTGCCTTTATTGATGCCGAGCATGCGCTGGACCCCGCTTATGCCAGGCGCTTGGGCGTCAACATTGATGACCTGTATATCAGCCAGCCCAACACCGGTGAAGACGCGCTGGAGATTGCCGAGGCGCTCATCAGGAGCGGCGCCATCGACCTGGTTGTCATCGACAGCGTGGCGGCCCTTGTGCCAAGGGCTGAAATCGACGGTGAGATGGGGGACAGCTTTGTGGGCCTCCAAGCCCGCATGATGAGCCAGGCCATGCGCAAGCTGGCAGGCGTCGTGAGCAAAACAAATTCCATTGCCTTGTTTATCAACCAACTGCGTGAGAAGGTCGGCGTGATGTATGGCAGCCCGGAGGTAACGCCGGGTGGCCGCGCCCTGAAGTTCTATGCCTCGATTCGCCTTGATGTGCGCCGCGGTGAACAGCTTAAAAGCGGCACCGAAGTCATTGGCAACCGCACCAAGGTCAAAGTGGTTAAAAACAAGGTCGCCCCACCCTTTCGCATTGCAGAGTTTGACCTCCTCTATGGCTTTGGCATGAGCAAGGAAGGGACCATCCTGGATATGTCCGTGGCCAGGGATTTAATTCAGAAAGCAGGTTCATGGTTCAGCTATAAGGATGTGCGCATCGGCCAGGGCCGTGATAATGCGCGAAAATTTTTACAGGAAAATACGGACATTGCGCAAGAACTTGAGAAACTCATACGTGCTGAGTTTGCTACCGCAGCGGTGCATACAGAAAGTGATGACGAAGCTGCCAATCCTGAGGATTGATGGCTTTCAAATCTTCGAATTATCCGGGCAGGCATCTGACCTGCCCCTTTTTTTGTGATTGACCGGGTCAATCAGCTGATCAATGAGCCAGTAGAGCCTCAGCCGTGTCAAAATTGACATATGGACTGCATGTGTTTATACTCTCTTTAACTCTGTGCTAAACCAGTTTAATTTGTTAGGTAATGAGGGATGAATTTTGTTTGGAAGACGTGCTGATGGCCGTGCTCTTCGTTCGACCGATGACCCGGTAGTTGCTTTAACCCCCTATCTGATGCCCATGCGATGTGACGCGCAGGTGATGCTCAAGCTGCAGATAGACTATGAACGCATTGCGCGATATATTGTTGACAAAGGTGTCGCGGGCAATAAAATGAGTTTTATGGATGTTATCTTTGCATCCTATGTCCGTATTATCTCACAAATTCCTGAACTTAATCGCTTTGTGGTCAATAAAAGGATGTATGTGCGCAATGAGCTCAACATCTCTTTTATTGTGCTGCGCGAAGGCCCAGACGGCAAGGTACAGGAGAATGTTGTCCAGTGCAAGTTCGACCCTCATGATACGATTTTTGATGTTGCTGCCAGAACTTCCCAGGCTATTTTGGAAGGGCGCAAGGCAGATACCGATAATACCACTGTAAAAATCGCTAAATATTTGCTCAACCCCCTGATGGCAAACTTCATCGTCGGGACAGGCCGCCTCATGGACCGCTATGGTTTGCTGCCCCGCGCTGTTTTGGAAGCCAGCCCTTTTCACACCAGCATGTTCTTTACCAACATGATGTCTATTGGCATGCCTGCGGTTTTTCATCATATTTATAATTTTGGGACTTGCTCCTTATTTGTCAGCCTGGGCAGCGTGGAGCGTTCGGTCATCCTCAATCAAAAGGGAGAGCCGCAGCGAAAACGCTATTTGCCCCTGGGCATCACAGCCGATGAGCGGGTATGCGCCGGTCATCTTTATGCCAAGATGGTCAGCATGTTCAATGAGTTCCTGCACGATCCCTCCCTGCTTGAAAAGGCGCCCGATCAGGTGTTTCATGACCAGGGGATGGTCTACAGTATGCCGGCTGCGCCCAAAAAACGCGAATTGCGCAAGCTGCGCCGAGCTCAGCGCAAAAAGCATCGCATTCGTTTTTAGCCAGTATATTTTAGATTTCTTTATCGCATTATCTTGTCTAATACCGCCCCCTTTGATATAATTACCACAAAAGGAGGGCGGTTTTTGTGTTCTTACCAAAGCGTATGATAGCTTTCATTCTGATGGTGATGATGCTCCTGTCCTTATCTGCCGGCGCCCAAGGGTTTAGACCCTATCAAAAGGCCGGCGGATATCAATATTTTACATTCGGCGAATATCCTCAAACGGCATCAGCCGAAAAAAGTCCGATTATTTGGCGTGTGCTGGAAGTCAAAGAGGGTTTGGTGTATGCGCTCAGCGATGCCATCCTCGATGTCAGGCGCATTGATGGACAGCAGTGGGAATATAAAGGCTGGCTCCATAGCGAGCTGCATGACTGGCTCAATGAACAGATGCTTCTGCAGGCGTTTAGTGAAGATGAGCGGAGGGCTCTTCATCAGGATGCAGAGCTTGGTTTTCTCAGCCTTCCTTCAGTGGATGACATCAGAAACCCCGCTTTTGGGTTTGCCGGCGATAAAGATAGGTTATTCGTGGGCACAGAGTATGCCCTGGCACAGGGGTTATATCGTTATTCAAGCCGCAGCTACAGCCCTATCTGGACGAGAACTGCCTCGCAGAAGAAGCATGCCCACCGCAGCACAAAATCAGGCGGAGGCCTTGGCTTTATTGGTGTTGAGTCAGATGATCTGGGTCTCATGCCGGTGATTTGGCTTAAGGAAGATGAGGTGATCATCACCTCAGGGGAGGGTACCCTGGGGTCTCCCTATGTACTGGGGTCGTCAGAGGCAAGCCAATGAAAATCAGGCTTAGGATTGTTATCTGCCTATTGCTTTTATTATCCGAGTTTTTTTTGATATTCGGATTGCCTCACGCTGTCCGGGCAGAGAAGGCCATCGCCTGGGCCAAAACCGGTGAATTGGCAAGGGAAGGATTCCCGCTTTTAACCGCGGAGGGGTTTTTGCCTGAGGGTGAGCGCGAATATATTTTTATTGATGAAGAAGAAGGCGTATGGCGCTACGCATCCCAATCCTTGCGCATCCAGATCAAGCGCACCGCCATTGCAGAAAAAGGAAAAAAGCTTCGCTATCTATGCGCTGAAATATTCCTCAAAGAAGGCTCAGAGGGTTTTCGCATGGTGGCGCATCATCCGGATCACCTGATGGAAAATCGAGATCTCTACAAGGATAAACCCGTAAATATCGCCAAAAACAATCATTTGGTCTTTTCTATGGATGGGGATTACTATATTTACCGCGTTACCCGCAGACAAAATACCGGCCCTCATTATCCTGTTGGCATCGTCATTCGTGATGGCAGGCTCCTGATGGAAGCGCCTATCCGTATGGGTTCAGAGGCGTATCCGCCCCTTGACATGCTGGCCTTGTTTGCGGATGGTGATATGAAGGCATTTTTGGCCAACGAAGTGACAGCATCTCAGCTCCTCAGCATGGGAGCCCGTGATGTGCTCTCCTTTGGTCCGGTACTGGTTAAGGATGGTCAGCTGGGCAGCTTCCATCCCGTCAGGGGGGCGACGCCCCAGCCGCGAGCTGGCATTGGCATGTATGCGCCGGGTCACTACCTGGCGATCATTGCGGAAGGACGCATCAAACAAAGCAGCGGCATGAGCTCCAAGGAGTTTGGGGAGCTGTTTCTAAGTTATGACTGCCCCCTCGCCTTCAACCTGGATGGCGGGTGGACCTCTGCGATGGTCTTTATGGGCAAGCAGCTCAATCAGCTGGACAATGTCAGAGTCAAAGACAATGCCCGAAATCAAAATGAAGTCATGGGCATTGGCTATACCGATTATGATCAACATCAATGAACTCACAAGTTACTGCAGCGCCAAAATAAATAAAACTTAACAGTTTTTCTCTTGAATAAAGCAAATCGGATAGAATAAAAAAACAACCGTTCATGTCATCATGGCCTGAACGGCTGATTTTATTGAGCTTTGTTTATTTTCCTGTCACCAGCAGGTGAACGCTGTCAGCGCCAAAGCTCAGGAAGGCTTGCTCGCCCTCCTTGAATACATGCTTATTGACCGGACAGTTGTCATGAATTTTGACCACGGTATCGCCCACCATCACATGATAGTACTGATAAGCACCCATAAAAACTGACATGGTGACCAGGCAGGGGAGCTGCCCTGTTTCCTGGATGATTGCGGCCTCAGGGCGCAGCACCAGGCGGCAGGCTTTGCCCTGTTCAAAAGCTTCATCTGTCGCAACCTTGACTTTCTGGCCTTGGATATCCACCAGACAGTGGCCATCAGCGCAGCTGGCGACAGCGCCATCCAGGAAGTTTGCTTCTCCGATGAAGTCTGCCACGAACTCTGAGTTGGGGTGGTAGTAGATGTTGTGGGGGCTGCCCATCTGGGCGATGATACCCTTGTTCATGATGATGATCTGGTCGGACAAACTCATCGCCTCGGATTGGTCATGGGTGACATACACGGCGGTAATCCCCATTTTTTGCTGAATGCGTCTGATCTCGGTGCGCATGGTGACGCGCAGTTTGGCGTCAAGATTGGACAGGGGCTCATCAAAGAGCAGGACACCAGGCTC
>JAAZEI010000208.1 GCA_012512355.1 Clostridiales bacterium
ATCTTCTATTGTTATAGGAAGTGTTTTTCCGATAAATTGTTTTGTAAATACGCGTTCTGTGGCTCCTGCCCCATAACCCTCAGTTTCTGCAAATTTGTCATCACCTATAGTCAGTGCAGTAATTGCAGCATTTTCATCCACAGTAACAAATACAGCGACCGGCCCTGCAAAACCTTTTTCGGCTGCAGTATAAGTGATTCCCTCAGGTCCCGCGGGTTCAACGACCACCTTATCTTCGAAAGCTTTATTAAGAGCATCTATCACAGCCTGGCTGGTTTTGGTAGCCCCGCTGATGGCATCGATGTCTTCGATGGTTAATGGGAAACTCTTCCCAATAAATTGCTTGGTAAAACCAGGTTCAGTTGCAGCTGCGCCAAAACCTTGAGTCTCCGCAAACCGCTCATCTCCAACATTCAGAGCAGAAATAGTGCCATCATCCTTAACCGTGACAAATACTGCAACAGGGCCCGCATAACCTTGGGCATCTGCTGTATATGTCGTACCTTCGGCAAGTTCACCGTCATCAGGGTTAAGATAAGCATCTATCTTATTGGCAATTTGATTAACTGCGCCAGTGACCGCATTGGTGGTGATGGTAGCCGCTGTTATGGCATCAACCGTATTCTCAGCTCTGTCTTTTGTAGCTTTTACAGCTCGGATAGGTGTTTGTTTGCCGATAAATTGCTCCATAAATGAAGCATCCTTCGCTTTGGAGCCTAATCCTGCTGTTTCATTAAAATCGCTGCTCCCCACGGATATACCCGACACAGTACCGTCATTGTCAATGCCAGCAATTACCTGCACCGGTCCGCCATAACCTGATGTAACTGCTGTACCGACATAGCCAATAACCTCATCACCAACTTTGCCCGCATATAGCTCAGTAAGTGGGTTGAGATCAGGCATCTCGACAGCTTCGAAACGCTCAGCCGAAGATAACACCGCCTGCCTGGCAATTACTTTTGACTCAGCTTCCTGCTTTTCAATTGTGCCTTTTGTTACTTCATTGGTCATAGAAAGAAGAAAACCAGATCCTAAGGTGATTAAACCTAAAGTGATCCAGGCTGCAATCCTTTTTTTCATTCGAAACCTTCCTCCACCTTTTCTATATCGTTACCCGATGACATAAATCTTTGAAGCAGCGAATGACTAACCTTCCGACCTAGCATTTCTTCTGCTGAGGTAATATCACCAAGCGCTAAAGCTTTTCGAATAGCTGTGCTGGATATTTCTCTGACTCCAGAAAGCCTTACAGCGGGCACAATGCTAAGCCCCACATGATGAGAGTTACATAAGTCCCTCAGAGCGGCAGCGTCGGTGCGACCTTTAAAGCCAAAACGGTGGTCACACCCAATCACCAGGTGCCTTGCCTGCAGCTGCTCTAGCAGAACCCGCAAAAAAAAATCGTCCCCGCTCATATGCATCAGTTTATCATCAAAGCGACTGATTGCTACAATATCTGCCCCTGCTTGTTGAAGCAAATCTACCTTTTCATCCAAAGAGCTGATCTCTTTTATGTGCAGCCCCTGTTTAATCACTTGGATTGGGGGTACATCATATGTGTGAATGTAGAGAGGTACATGAAGTCTTAGAGCTTCGTCCTTGCCCTCTTTGATGATAGCTTGGTGACCCAGATGTACACCATCAAAAAAGCCCAAGCAAACAACTCCGGGCTTTAAGTAATCCTGATTAGCATCTAAATATGTTACCACCCGATCCCTTTCTATGTTTTGGATCAAATCATAATACCTTGTGATATTATCATGAAGTTATTTTTTCGTCAAGGAAATAATGGCTTCTTTCCTTTGTCG
>JAAZEI010000209.1 GCA_012512355.1 Clostridiales bacterium
GGACTGTAGTAGGCTCATCCAGCAAGATCAACGCGTGATTATCTGTTGTTTCAGAAATGATATCCAACACTTTGGTGATCTCTACCATCTGGCGCATAGAAAACGAAATGTCTCGTACCTTTGTCCTTGGTGAAATATTCTTAAGCCCCATGCCATCCAAAACTTTTCGCGCTTGTTTGTTCATCTTCCGCCAATTGATCAGTCTCCAAAACGCAAAGCTTTTTTCGCGGCCAAGAAATATATTTTGCGCGACTGACAAGTTATTGATCAGGGATTGCTCCTGAAACACCATCCCAATCCCATGCCGGTTGGCATCCAGCATCGACGTAGCACGAAAAGCTTCCCCGTTCATCTCCATTGTACCAGTGGATGGCTTCTCAACTCCCGAGATTATTTTTAGAAGCGTCGATTTTCCCGCGCCATTTTCACCAATCAGCCCAATGATCTCACCGCGGTTTAATTCAATATCAATTCCTTGGAGAACGGTGATTCCCCCGTATGTCTTGCCAATATCAACTGTCTTAAATAGCAGATCCTTCTTGTTCACGCCTATCTCTCCTTACTTGGCGATCGTTTTTCTTGATCGGGTGAGGGTCAGAGCAACTGCGATAATGATAATGATCCCCTGGATAGCTTTCTTATAATCTGCACTGACACCGATGATTGTCAGGAAATTAAGCAGCTCCATATAGACGAGTATGCCGACAATCGTCTGCAGCATGCCGCCTTTTCCACCAGCCAATGACGTTCCACCAATCACAAGCGCAGTAATGCATGGAAACATCTGGTCCACCCCAAGGGACACTTGTCCAAGTTTCAATCTGACCAAGGCAACAAGGCCTGCAAGGCTGGCAGCAGAGCCGCACAGCATGAATACTAAAACAGTCACACGATTAACATTAATGCCAGAGGCACGCGCTGCAGCCTCATTGTCGCCGATGGCATATACCGCTCGTCCAAAGGCCGTGAAGTTTAGAATGGCGCATCCAAGGAGGAAAAATGCAATTGCAATCCATGTTATCAACGGGATGCCTAGAAAATAAGTGGCCGAAGCGTCAATCATCCACTGCGCCTTGACGGTCGCGGGTTGGCCTTTGTATAGGAGAACCGCGATACCGCTGATGATTATTCCGGTCGCGTAAGTAATAATGAAGGACGCAATTCGAAGCTTAACATGCAGAATGCCTGTGATGCCCCCGTAAAGAATCCCTATGACAATTGGTATTACAACACCCCAGACACCCCAGTTGTTGCTATTTCGGGAATTTATCACCAGCAGAGAAATCGCGGACCCAACAAAACCCATTACCCCTTCGACTGATAAATCAATACTTCCAATTAATAAGACGAAGGTAAGACCTGTCGCAAGAATTAGGGGAACAGCCATCTGACCCAGCATGTTAACTATGTTTTTTGTGGAAAAGAAATGGCTATCATATAGAGAAAAACCAATTGTAATTACAACAAATAGGATCATAGGCGCATAAAGTCTGATCAGACTGTTGCGTGCCTCTGCATCAACCTTGGCAACAAACTCATCTGCGACGGTTTGCATTCTTCTCTCTTGTCTTCCAAAGATGTTCATGGAACTTCCTCCTGAAAACCTTTTATGCGCCTATTCATAATTAGATTTCGGACGCCTCATCATAATGGCCGAATGGGACTAATCGGGAGAAAGGATCGCTTTCATTTGTAAGCCTTTTCCAATAAGTAGACCCTATCGGTACATATTAACGAGTCAACGTCCCTCCTCTGAGATAATAACTTTAACATCCGAATCGACATATAGGGAGCCGATTATGGCTGGGACTAAGATATGTCCGTCTCCGGAGACAGTCTCCGGAGACGGACTGTTTGTGCCTGTTCCCTTATGAACAGGACCGATGTCTCATCACTTCGCCTGCGCGGCAGCTAAGTCTGTGAAAGAAGCGTAATCAGACAGAACACAGAACTTGAGGTCTGTGAAATCGTAAGTGGGCATACCATCAATGAACATTGCCTTGTACTCTGCTACGTTTTCTGCAGTCACGAGAACTGCCTGTGTCTTGATAACAGGCTTTTCAACCTTGGCCAGTGCCCCGGTTGCTACTTCGTATGCATAAGCAGCGCCATATCCCATGAGCAGGTAACCATTGTTGGCTATGGTACAAGCCATGTCGCCAGCAACAATCGCTTCATAGGCTGCCGCGATGCCATCAACGCCATTGACGAGTATCGTGCCATTCTTCTTTTCAAGCTTCAGTGCTTCGATCGCGCCTAAGCCCATAGTATCATTGGCTGCCCAGATCGCGTTAATCTCCGGATAGGTCGCAAGCCAGGTCTGCGTGAAGGTCATAGCCTGATCTTGGCTCCAGGAGGCAACCTGCATGTCGAGTAATTCGATGTTAGGATAATCCTTGAGTGCTGCTTCAAAGCCTTTGTAGCGATTAGCAGCTGAGTCTTCGCCCTGCTTACCATACAGCGCGCAAACCTTGCCTGTTCCTCCCATAAGGTCGAACAGCGTTTTTGCGGTGTTATAGCCTGCAACGAAATCATCAGGAGACATATGCGCTACGAAACTGTTGAAATCTTTTGGCTCAAGATCGTCCGCATGATGCCACAAGATTGTAACCTTGACGCCGGCCGCCTCGCAAACTTCAACGACGTTGGCGGTATTCGCCTTGGACGCCGGATCTGCTACAAAGAACGCGTGATCACCATGCTGCGCTATAAAGTCTTTAATGGCTTGAATCTCCTTGTTGTCATCACCATCGGTTATCAGCACCTGATACTCTACATTAGGTTTGGAATCAGCAAAGAGAATGCCTCCGTTGGCTTCCTGTGCCCAGAACTCATTATCCAGGGAGTGGACAAGAATGCCCAGATACCATGTGTCCTCTGCCGATGCTGTAGTAGTTACTGCCAACATGCCCATCAACATCACTAGGGCCATTACCAGACTGATTGTCTTCTTCATAACAGAATCCTCCTTCGTAATATTAGGTTAGAATTACCAGTGAGATACCCGCTGCATTAAGCCTTGATCATACACCTCTTACATAATTCGTGATGTCCAACATCAAAGAGATGCTGATCGCTCATTCCGATTCTTCCTCATCTCCTCTCCAAAAATCGCACTTAGCAAGGTTTATGAAACTGAACTTTGTGCCCGGGTCTTCCATCCAATCTGAAAGCCATCAATGAGTCTTCGTTTACGAATAATGTAGGTCATGAACATTCACTTACTTTCCTATGGAATATATATAGCACCAAATAATTTAGATGTCAAGGGTTTCACGCGTGATATTTACATTAAATTTATCTCTATCGTCCCATATA
>JAAZEI010000210.1 GCA_012512355.1 Clostridiales bacterium
AAGACAGAGGTTTATATCTTACAGGATCGCTCAGCGGGCTTGAAGAAAATGAAATTTGTGTGGCCTTATTCGATTTAGCGCCGGATGAACTGCAAAGTATGCCCGACTTCATATTTTACACTCAAAAAGGCCAGGTAAAGCGTTCAAGCTCAGCAGATTATGATGTCAGGCGCAGCAAGTTCGCGGCCCTCGGGCTTAAAGATGATTTGCTTCTAAGCGTGGCAACTCTCGAAGATGGCGCCGATCAATTTTGTCTGACAAGAGAGGGTATGATGATTCGCTTTAAAACAGAAGATGTGTCTGCAACCGGCAGGGTCTCACGCGGTGTGCGCGCCATCAGGCTCAGCCCCAAGGATGAAGTGATGTGGGCAGGAAATCTGAGCAACACTGACCATTTGATTCTCTTTAGCGAACGAGGCTATGGCAAACGCATTATGGGCAGTATGCCAGATGCTCAAAGCCGAGGAGGCAAAGGTGTCCATGCATTCTACTTCAATAAATCTCAAAGCAACGGCAGCTACATTGCAGCATTTGCCAGATTCACACAACCTCGCAGCTTCTCAGTGCTTCAAAAACAAGGTGACTTAACCCCGCTATCAAGTGAAGAGCTGGTCCCCCAGGCGATGACAGATCGGGGGAAACCCTATGTGATGGCGCTTCTTGATAATGTCGTGACTGATCTTATCATGTAGCTGTATTCTTGACAAAGGAAGTGCCCACCCCTACAATAAACACAAGTCATACAGAGAGGAGACCCTATGCGAACCGGCTCGTTAATATATAGTCCAAAGGGTTTTCTTGTTTCCATCGCCATTACAGCAGCCATTCTTATTTTTCTTGCCGGAAGTGCTTTCGCGCCGCCCTATCTGCTAACGGCGATAGTTTTTGTTTTACCTATATTTTTGCAAATGCTATTACGCGTTTGGGGTCCTGTTCCAGCGGGTGTTAGTCTAATTATGATTTTCCTGACGGTTATGCAGCGTATCAATCTAACAGCCTCATTTTATGCCCTGACATATTTATCGATCCCGCTGCTAACTTATGTTTATTGCCTTTATAAAAAATTTTCACTTGAAAAAACGGTCCTTTTCATTGTGCTGGGTTACACTCTGATTGTTTTATCCTTATACGCCTATACTTTTCAGCTGCTTGGAAATGCCCCCTTTGATGTCTTGAGTGAGCAATTGATTGTGGGTTTGGGCAGAATGTCAGAGCGTGATGGGCTGCTAAGCGCAAGCTATCAATATGGCCTGTTGGCTTTGCCGGCACATTTGGCTGAAAACCCACTGGTTCAAACAGCTCAGGGGGAATGGACTTTTGCACCTGAGGTGCTCAGCGAGTTTTACAAACAAATAGCAACTCGCGCAAGCTTATGGCTCAGAGCCCTTGTTCCCAGTCTGATTAGCAGCTATAGTCTATATTTAGCTCTCGGCGGTGTGTTCCTCAGTAATTATTATGGCAACCGTCAGGCACAGCGCAGAGCGTTTCGTCAAGATAAAGAGCTTGTTTTACCAGCTCCCAATTATCCAGAGTTTTCCAGGTGGTATATACCAAAGGCTTTTGTTGTTCCTCTATGGATCATAGGAGGCGTCTCTATTGTCAGCAGACTAATCCCCCAACCCGGTATTATGATGGCTGGATCAATGCTTTATAATATCTTCGCTGCTTTTTTTTCGATACAGGGTTTGAGTTTTGTCAACCATTTCCAAAAACAAAAAGGTACAAAACCAATCTACCGCGGGTTGAGTATGGCGGCACTTGTGTTAATTTTACCTCAGGCAGCCCTTCTCTTGGGGATGTTTGACCAATTCAATGCCAGCCGCAAGAACAAAGAAATTCCTAACCAAACTAAATTTGATAACAGGAGAGATGAAAAATGAAGGTTATCTTATTACAGGATATCCCCGGAACAGGCAAGAAAAACCAAATTCTCAATGTTTCAGATGGCTATGCCAGAAACTATCTTCTGCCGCGCAAGTGGGCCATACAAGCAAACGAATCTTCCGTCAAGGAGATAGAGCGCCGCAATGAGGCAGAGCGCCAAAGAGAATTTGAACGCCGCAAGGAAGCAGAAGATCTGGCAGACTCCCTCAAAGACAAGACGATTGTTCTGCATGCCAAGTGCGGAGAAAAGGGTCGGCTTTATGGCAGCGTGACAACGCAGGAGATAGCGGCGGCTCTCCAGCAGCAGCATGGTCTGAATATAGATAAACGAAAATTAGAACTTAATGAAGCCGTCCGTACAATCGGGGATTATGAAGTGCAGATTTCTATCTATACAGGTATCAAGGCATCGATGAAAGTCAGTGTCATTGCAGCTGAGTGATTAAGGCTATGAGGTTGTAATGGAAACTTACGCCGGTTATCAAAGTGATACGCTAAAAACCCCTCCCCAAAGCGTCGAAGCTGAACGTTCTGTTTTGGGCGCCTTGATGCAGGACTACAATGCCCTAACGCAGGCCATGGAGATGCTTGTTGCGGAGGATTTCTTTTTGCCGCAGCATTCAGCCATATTCAAGGGTATGCGCAACCTTTACCTGCAGTCTCGTGCAGTTGATTTGGTGACCATGGATGATGAACTCACCAGAAACGGAACGCTGCAGGGTATTGGCGGTACAACTTATCTCATCGATCTCATCCAATCCGTCCCAACAACCGTTAATATCAAGCATTACATTAACATCGTTCTTGAAAAATCTACATTGCGCAAGCTCATTGCGGCAGCCAACAGTATCAATGTGAATTGTTATAGTCAGGATTTAAGCCTCGAAGAAACTTTACGGCACGCAGAAAAATCGATTTTCGACATAGTTATGAAACGCTCGGGCGGGGAACAATTAGAGCCCATTGGAGAGATTGTCAAGCGTACCTTTGCTCAGATGGAAGAAATTGCCAAGAACAAAGGTCAAATCATGGGTGTACCAACCGGTTTTAGCCAGCTTGATAAACTACTAACGGGCTTGCACGGTGGTGAACTCATTTTAGTGGGTGCGCGCCCCAGTATGGGTAAAACAAGTTTTGCCATTAATATCGCCACCAATGCGGCGCTAAAAGGCAAATCGGTCGCAGTCTTCAGCCTGGAAATGCCTCGTGAGCAAATTGCGATGCGTATCCTCTGTTCCGATGCTCGAGTAAGTATGCAGCGCGCCAGATCAGGCACACTCAAGAATGACGATTGGCTGAAGCTAGCAAAAACTTTGGCCCCGATGGCTACCATGCCCATATACATAGATGATACTTCAAGCCTTGCACCCGCACAGCTGAGAAGCCGCTGCAGAAGACTCATGATGGAAAAAGGCCTTGATTTGATTGTCGTTGACTACATGCAGCTCATGAATTCTGATGGAAAGACCGAGAACCGTCAGCTTGAAGTTAGTGAGATATCACGTCGTCTCAAAGGCATTGCGCTGGAACTCAAAGTACCGTTGGTTGCCTGTGCGCAGCTATCGCGGGCAAATACCCAGCGCGCCAGCAAACGGCCCATGCTATCAGACCTGCGAGATTCCGGCTCTATCGAACAGGATGCTGATGTCGCGATGTTCCTGCACCGTGAGAGCTATTATGACGAAACAAGTGAAGACACCAATACAGCCGAAGTCATCGTAGCCAAGCAAAGAAACGGCCCACTGGACACGATACTGCTCAACTGGCTGGATGAATTTACACTGTTTGAAGACCGCTATGAAGGAGACTATCATGGATCAAGCCAAAATTACTGAATTTCTCAAAGGCTTGACCTTTGAAGGTTTTTTATTGGTACGTACCTCACAGCAGCGCACAAGCAACAATGGTGCCAATTACCTGGACATGACGCTTTCTGACAATTCAGGCGATATCAATGCCAAGGTATGGGATCCCATGGCGACACCTCCCGATGTTGGGAGTGTGATAAAACTGCGTGCCGCCATCACAGAGTATAATGGGCGGCTGCAAATGCGTATTGATAAATTTAGGCCTGTGCAATCATCCGACATTTATAACCTCAGCGAGTTGGTGGCTTCTGCCCCGGAAGATCCTGAGGATATGCGCAAGGAGATAGACAGCGCCATCGAGTCGATGCAAAATCTGGTTCTAAAAACACTTTGTCAGGGTCTCATGGCGAACGTGAGCAAGGAAATCATGTATTACCCGGCTGCCCAGAGAATGCATCATGCTGAGCGAAGCGGTTTATTACACCATATCACCAGCATGCTTCGTGTAGCCAATGCCATCATCCCCTGCTATCCGATGCTTGATGCTGATCTGGTCAGAGCCGGTGTCATTGCCCATGATCTGAGCAAGATAACTGAGATGATGTCTGATGAATTGGGGAATGTCAGCGAGTATTCCACAGAAGGCCTTTTGTTGGGACATTTGGTTGTTGGTGTTTCTCAGGTAAGGGAAATCGCAAAACTTAATAATATCCCGGCAAACGATGAATACGTTCTGCTTTTGCAGCATATGATTATAAGCCACCACGGCCTGGCAGAGCATGGCAGCCCAAGGCCTCCAATGTTTCCCGAAGCTGAAATACTCAGTATTGTGGATGAGATGGATGCAAAGATGGACGAACTTGAAGCCGTGTTAAAGCGCACACCCAGAGGTGTTTTTTCAGAGAAAATATGGTCACTTGATCGTCGGGTTTATCATCCCTGTTATTTGAAAGCAGAAGATATTGAAGAAGATTTGTCTTTTAGCGAAAAATCTGCAGAAGATCGGTATGAAGGCCTTTTATAATTAAAAGTTCTGATATTATTGACACTTGACGAAAGAATACACAATTGTTACAATCATTTAAAGATTATGTATTATTTAGCCTGTCAAGTGCAGGCTGGAGGTTATCATGAACAAGAAAATGCTATTGGTGATGCTGGTAATGTTTGCGGTACTGCTTGGCGGCT
>JAAZEI010000211.1 GCA_012512355.1 Clostridiales bacterium
AATGCTCGAAGCTGTGCAAAAGGACGGCAAGACGCTCGTCGCCGCTGACATTTACAAAAACACATGGATGTGGCTAAACGAACGCGGCTGCGCAGCTCTCGTCTCTCCGCAGCTTTTAGAGCGCTACGCCATGAGCGTCGCCCGCTGGATTCAATGCGAAGAAGCGGTCACTGCTTACGGCTTTCTGGCAAAGCACCCGACCACGGGCAACGCCATTCAAAGCCCGTATGTGGCGATGGGTCAAAATTACATGAACCAAACAAACCGGTTGTGGATGGAGATATTCCAGATCGTCAAAGAAAACTGCACCGGTGAATATAGCGGCGTTAATCCACAGGACGATGTAATGGAACGTCTGCTCACAGCAAGGCGAGGAAAATAAATAAGATAGGAGAAAAATATGATTACTTATAAAACAGCAGAAAGTGTTTGTGCTGGGCATCCGGATAAGCTTTGTGACCTCATTGCTGATAATATTCTGGATGCTTGTATGCGTAAGGATAAAGCTTCTCGTGTGGCCTGTGAGGTTATGGCTACTAAAGGCAAAATTATCGTGGCGGGCGAAATCACCTGCAGCGGTAAAGTAGACATCCGCTTCATCGTGAAAAATGTACTTCGAGATGTCGGATATAATCCGTGGAAGTTTGCTGTATTTGTGTTCGTACATCAGCAAAGTGCAGACATTGCGGCGGGTGTAGATAATGCACTTGAAACACGAAATGGTATCAATGACCCTTACGGTTCTGTGGGCGCTGGTGACCAAGGTACGGTTTACGGTTATGCAACAAACGAAACCAGTAAGAACCTTCCCCTCCCGTTGGTACTTTCTCATCGTATCGTAAAGCGTATTGATGATTGCCGTAAAGGAAAACTCATTAAAGGAATTCTACCGGATGGCAAAGCGCAGGTTACTGTGGAATATGAGGACGGTAAACCAAGACGTGTAAAAACGATTGTAGTTTCAGTCCAGCATGATAAAGACAAAACCCAAGAAGAACTGAGTTCGGATATCCGAAATAATGTACTTTGGCAGTGCTTCGAGGATTTTCCGTTTGATGATGGTACTGAAATTCTTATTAACCCTTCGGGTAGATTTGTTGAAGGTGGTCCCGCTGCCGATACTGGACTTACCGGCAGAAAAATCATGGTCGATACCTACGGTGGTCTTGCATCCCACGGCGGAGGTGCCCTTTGTGGCAAGGACCCGACTAAAGTTGACCGAAGTGGTGCCTACATGGCACGGTACATTGCGAAGAATATTGTTTGGAGCGGTCTTGCAGAAAAATGTGAGGTCGCTCTTTCTTATGCCATAGGAAAAGCAAATCCTGTGGCTGTTGATGTGACTTCCTTTGGTACGGGCAAGATCACCAATGATCAGCTTTCCAATATTGTGCAGGAAGTGTTTAACCTCAGACCTGCCGCAATCATTGAAAAACTACACTTAAGAAATGCTATCTATTCCGATACAGCGGTTTACGGGCATTTTAATTCCAGTCTGTTCCCCTGGGAGAATGTCAATATGTACACAAATATTAGAAAGGCGGCTGAATTATATGCAGATAGAAAAACTGAAAACTGAGCTATTGATTCCAGCCGACTATAATCCTCGTAAAGACTTGAAACCGGGTGACCCAGAATATGAAAAGCTAAAACGCTCCATCGAACAATTCGGCTATGTTGAACCCATTATATGGAATAAGACCACATCTCATGTTGTAGGCGGTCACCAGCGTTTGAAGGTGCTGCTTGATATGGGCATCACTGAAGTTAAGTGTGTGGTTATTGAAATGAACGAGGAAAAAGAAAAGGCACTCAATATCGCCCTCAATAAAATAAGCGGTGACTGGGATAAAGACAAATTGATGCTTTTAATTGCTGACCTGCAAGGAGCTGACTTTGATGTATCCCTTACCGGATTTGAGCCTGCTGAACTGGATGCGTTGTTTAAGGATTCACTTAAGGATGGCATTCATGAAGATGACTTCGATGTAGATGCAGAACTGCAAAAGCCTGCAGTCACCAAGCAAGGTGATGTTTGGAGGCTCGGACAGCACAGGCTTGTTTGCGGTGATTCCACTAAGACTGACACTTTCAATCTTCTAATGGATGGCAAACTTGCAAACCTTGTTGTAACCGACCCTCCGTACAACGTCAACTATGAAGGATCAGCGGGCAAAATCAAAAACGATAACTTGGGCAATGAAGCGTTCTATACATTCCTGCTCTCGGCTTTTCAAAACACCGAAGCAGCAATGGCAAAGGATGCTTCTATTTATGTGTTCCATGCGGATACTGAAGGTTTGAATTTCAGAAAGGCATTCTCAGATGCTGGTTTCTATCTTTCCGGTACTTGCATATGGAAAAAGCAGTCGCTTGTTCTTGGCCGCTCCCCTTATCAATGGCAGCATGAGCCTGTTCTTTTTGGTTGGAAGAAGTCC
>JAAZEI010000212.1 GCA_012512355.1 Clostridiales bacterium
CTTCATAGGCTTGGCCGCATCGTAACACAGGCCTGCGAGGCGCTCAAGGGCGCGCAATGTTACTGAGGTGTACTAGCACAGTTGGTAGCGCGCGACATTCGCATTGTCGAGGTCAGCGGTTCGAATCCGCTATGCTCCACCAAAATCCCTTGAGAAATCAAGGGGTTTTCCATTTTTTGGGAAATTGTTTCTGCCAAGATCAGGATAAGAATTTGTTAATAAGACCTTTAATTACTCCCGAATCAAAGCTTCCGGCTTCCAAAGACACAATCAAGTTCTCACCCTCAATAATTCCATTTTTGGCGTAAGTCGATTTCTTCTTTTCCCAGCGTTGACGATAATGTGAATCCGACATCATGCCACAGTGTTCCCAGTAAATAAGCCTTCCACTTTCGGCATCGTCAATCGTGAAGTCAGGAATAAAGATACCATCTTCCCCAAGAGATAGTTCTTTCTCATATTCATAAGGTACATCCGCTTCAAAAAGCATGTTAGCTATGATAACTTCAGACTTGGAACGCACTAATTCTCCCTTGAGGGTTCTGTGTATAAGCGAGGCTTCATAGTAACGTTGCTTATAAATGACGATTTCTGGCTTCTCAAATAGGTTAGTGAAACGCCGTGCAATATCGGAAAACTCCTTTGAAGCATAATTGCGCAATTGATAGCTTTCTGCATTATAAAGAACAACCAAACGTCTACTTTGGCGGGTAATCGCCGTATACAACAGTTCTTTGGAAAGCAAGCCACATGGTTCGCTGATTACAAGGATAACCTTCTCAAACTCACTTCCCTGAGCTTTGTGCACGGTCAGTGCGTATGCGAGTTCCAGGATTGCATCGCTTTCTTCACCAAATTCACCGCTTCTATAATCGTAGCCATATCCCTGTTGTGAAGAAAACTCAACCTTGAGGTTCGACAATTTGAGGTTTCTGACCTTAGCCGCTTCACCTTTCTTTACCCAATTTGAGAAAGCGATGCCGATTTCACCGTTAGCAACATAGTGAATGGCATTCCCATCATCTGGATAAGCTGTTCTTTTCTTGTTAACAACATTGATTACCTTATCTCCATATACGATGCCTTCCGGTCCAAATGGTTCGGGGATTTTCCGCATCCAAAAATCCCTCTCTTTGGCCAGAGAAGTATAGTTCTCCCGATACTGTCCGTGGATAATGTGATTGATGTTCGTTACACCGTGTGGCATGCCTCTTGTCGGAGCAAGTACCTGCCAGCTTTCGGATTTTCCAGCACATCCAATGTTGAAGTAGGTGTATTCGCCAATGGTACCGCCAAGGCTTCTATTAAACCCCTCAATGTCGTCAACATTTTTCATGCCTGCCTCTTCTGCAACAGTCTGCAGGATGAGGGCTTCTAGTTCCTCTGGTGTGGACCAGGTCTTGAATGATATGTTTTCTCCGCAGTCATTTGCCTGAAGCCGCAAAAATATCTGATCGTCCAGTTCAGCATCGCTATTGGCATACCATTCTGCCAGGGCAGTATCTGGCCGTATTTCGCCGTTTGGATTCTTTTGTCGCCTGGTAATTGTCAACTCCCCATAGTTACTTCCCACACGGGGAAAATCTGGAATATCTTTCTTCAGAAAACGAACCAGATCAACAAATGGTCTACCTGCCCCAATAGGCGGCAATTGATTGGGGTCTCCCACAAAAATGATGCGTTGTGCCTTCCGAAGCGCTTGCATCAGGGCACCAAACATCTCCTCAGTTAGCATGGAGCTTTCATCTATGATAACAGTCAATGGCACATCCTTTGCTTCCATATCTGAAAGCTGGTAGCACATTGTGCTGTAATTGAAGCGTCCGTTTTGGATGAGGAATTGTGCAACTGTCTTCGCTTTGCTGGGCACGCCCTGTCTCTGCATTGCCTGACTCATCCGAACCCTTGCCTTGCCGGTGGGGGCAAGCAACAACACGCCACCATCACGTATTTGGGGAGACTTACAAAGTAATGAGAGCAAGGTTGTCTTTCCGGTCCCTGCTCCTCCAACAAGAACCGATAAACGCGCTTCCGCCAAAACTTTTAGGATAGCCGATTTCTCTTCCCTGGCGCGCTTCTCCGATTCATCATCCTGGTATGCGCCAAAGGCATCATCCACCAGTTTCTTCCAGTCCTCCAGAACTAC
>JAAZEI010000026.1 GCA_012512355.1 Clostridiales bacterium
AGACCGATGTGTTCACCCAGCACCTCACCCTTTTCCGTTTTCATAATTCCAGGGGTAGCGGGGAGGTAATTTTGTAAAAACGTTTTAAAATTCCGTTCTCCAATGAAGCATATGCCGGTTGAATCCTTTTTATTGCTCACAGGCAGGGCATTGACCTTAGCAATTTCACGTACTTCATCCTTAGTAAGTTTTCCTACAGGGAAAAGAGACTTTTTTAATTGGGTATCTTTGAGCATATATAGAAAATAACTCTGTTCTTTTTGAGGGTCGATCCCTTTGATTAGATGCCCCGTTTCATCAGTTGAAACAAAATGACCCGTAGCAATTCTATCAGCATCCAACTTCATAGCAAAGTCAAGAAAAGCTTTAAATTTAATTTCTCTGTTGCATAGTACGTCAGGATTGGGTGTTCTGCCTTTTTTATATTCTTCCAAAAATAACTTAAATACCCTCTCCTGATACTCTTTTGTAAAATTTACGGCATAATAGGGTATGCCGATGATGTCACAGCAATTTCGAACATCAGTCCAATCAGATTCTGCGGTGCAAACCCCATCGTCGTTTTCATCTTCCCAATTGTTCATGAAAACGCCGATGACATCAAAACCTTGATGCTTTAATAAGAGTGCTGAAACAGCTGAATCAACACCTCCGGACATTCCAACGATAACACGCATTAAGGCAGCCCAGCCTTTTCAAGTCTTTCGCTCACCACAGATATGATGCTCTGAGCAATTTGCTCTAATTCACCACTGGCATCTATTTTTATAATGCGATCAGGATAAAGCAGAGCCAGCTTTTGATATGCTTCCTCCACACGCGCATGGAAGCCATCGTCCATCATCTCAATGCGATCAGTTTCACTTGCGCTTTCTCTTCGCCTGAGCGCAGTCGAAGAGTCAATTTCCAGCAGGAGCGTCAAATCGGGAACACAGTTATCTATAGCCGGAGCATTCATCTGTGAGATGACATCCATTCCAAGCATTCGCCCCGCGCCTTGATAAGCAACGCTTGAATCGACATAGCGATCACTCATCACGATCTTTCCTGCTGTAAGAGAGGGCTTAATTACATCTCGCACATGCTGAGCCCGTGCTGCAGCCAAAAGTAGAGCTTCGGTCATATCCTGCATTCCCATATTGTCACGGTCGAGCAAAAGATAACGAATCTTTTCGGCTACCTCACTGCCTCCTGGTTCACGAGTTTTCACAGTATTATAACCGCAAGATTGCAGATATTCAAATAACAAAACAGCCTGCGTAGATTTTCCGCAGCCGTCATTGCCTTCCAAAGTGATAAAATAGCCACGATTGTTTTCAGTTCTTTTAACACCCAACAGAGAATACAAATCGTTAACAGACTCTGCTATATAGGTAGGGTTTGCCTGGATGATTTCGTCTTTGCTTCCATACCCATATAAAACTCCAATGCTGTCGATGCCAAGTTCATGAGCAGCATTGATGTCAGAAGCTCTGTCACCGATCATTACTGTATGTCCCCGGTCACCATCCAATGCCTTTTGTATAAGATTAGTTTTATCAGCAAAATGATCATTCTCAGAAGGACCAACAACTTTATCGAAATAATGTTCCAAGGAAAAATGCTTCAAGATGATCTCAGATGAATTTTGTGGTTTTCCCGTAGCAATCGCCAAATAAGATGCGGATTCGCGAAGCGAGAACAACAGTTCTCTGATGCCGGGGAAAACCATATTTTCCTTTAAACCTTTTGTTAAATAACGAACTCTATATTCAGCAGTTGCTTTAATCGCATCTTCTTTGCTCATTTTGCAGTAACGAATAAATGAATCTACCAAGGGAGGTCCCAGAAACTTGCGCAGCACACTCTCATGGGGAACCTCAAACTTTAGATTGTTGAGCGCAAAATGCAGACAATTAATTATGCCTGGAGCAGAATCAGTTAAAGTGCCATCAAAATCAAAAATAACCGCATCATATTTCATGGTTTCAGCCCTTCAACAACTAGTTGATTTTCAGATGATTCCCTATGAGTTCGATTGATCAATTCATTGAAAAACCTCAGGACATTCTCATCGTTTCCATTAAAAACTGTCATCGCGATAAAAAGATCCTGATTGAAAATGCCGAATTCACTTAACAAACCATCCAGGCTTGCAGCAGGAATCCCATATAAACGTTTTTCACCACCAATGACAACCCTATCTTTCTCCATATCATATTCTTGTATAGCGACATAGCCACTAGATAAATCAATGCCCTTCGTATTGAGGATACCATCCTCAATCGCCTGACTCAAATCGATAAAAACACCCTGTGCTGCATAGCGCTTAAAGTCTTCAGCTTCAAGTAAATACAGGTCCCCTTCACCGACTGCCAGGTATGTCGTCAGCTGCTGTGCTGCATACATATCATCTTGTGATCCAGACAGCAAAAAGGCAGATCGAATAACCTCGACCTCCGGTAAAAAGTCAATTCGCATCTCCTCAAAAAGATCATCAATGTCACTTTGATTAGAGATTGCACCCTGAATATAAATATCGATTCGTTTATCTTCCGGTGAACGATAAGCCGTTGTCGAATAAACAATGTCTACAAAAAAAATAGATACAATAACCAGCAAGATATATTTCCATAAATTATAAGTAAAGTGATGCTTCAGGGTGATCTTGTTAATAGGTATTCTAAGTTTCACTCCTTCACCTCTTGATCAATCAACAGGCTTCATCGTTGGAAACAGCAAAACATCACGAATTGAGGGACTGTCAGTTAACAGCATGATTAGTCGATCAATGCCTATGCCCATCCCGCCTGTCGGCGGCATGCCATATTCAAGTGCATTAACAAAATCCTCATCCACTTTTGCGTTTTTTCCGCCTAAGGCTTCTCTTTCTTTTACCTGACGGACAAATCGTTCTTTTTGATCTATTGGATCATTAAGCTCACTAAACGCATTACCATACTCAACACCATTGATAAAAAGTTCAAACCTCTCAGTTAGACGTGGCTCGTCTGCTTTACGTTTTGCCAAGGGAGAATTTTCAACAGGATAATCCGTAACAAAAGTCGGCTGTACAAGGTTTTTCTCGACATACTCATCAAAAAGGATCGGAAGACAGTCACCGCGTGTGGCGCCTTTTTCATAATGGATATGTAGTTCATCTAAGCAGTCTCGCGCCTCTTTATCAGTTTCCCACAAAAAAAAGTCAATCCCTGAATACCGTTTTACAGCATCGGCCATAGATATGCGAGCATAAGGCGCACCAAAATTAATCTTCTGTCCTTGGAATGTGATGATCTCACTTCCGCATACTGTCTTGGCAACATATGACAGTAACTCTTCCGCTAAATCCATCATGACATTATAATCTGCGTATGCTTCATACAGTTCGATAGTAGTAAACTCAGGATTATGCTTTGTACTCATTCCTTCATTTCGAAAGATACGTCCAATTTCATAAACTTTGTCAAAGCCACCGACTATCAGCCGCTTTAAATAAAGCTCCGTTTCAACACGTAAAAACATACTAATATCAAGTGTGTTGTGATGAGTTTGGAAAGGCCGTGCAGCAGACCCTGTTTCAAGTACATGTAATATTGGTGTATCTACTTCCAAATAACCGCGTTCATCCATGAAAGTACGAATGGCCGTGATTATCTTGCTTCTTTTGACAAAAGTATCTTTAACCTGCGGATTGACAATCATATCAAGATATCTCTGACGGTAGCGTAAATCAGCATCTTGTAATCCATGCCATTTTTCAGGCAAAGGTTTTAGACACTTAGATAAAAGTAAAATCTCTCGAACATGAATAGATACTTCACCTGTGCGAGTTTTAAACACGTAACCCTTTATGCCCAAAATATCTCCAAGGTCACTATCTTTAAAAGATTGATAAGACTCTTCGCCCACATCATCACGTTTGATGTACAGCTGAATATCGCCGGTAGTGTCTCTCATATGTGCGAAGGAGGCTTTTCCCATTAGCCGCCTGCTCATGACACGCCCTGCTATGCTGACATCTTTGTCTGACAACGTTTCATAATTTTCGCTAATTTGCTTTGCAAAATGTGTTATTTCATAATGTGTTAATAAATAAGGACTTTGTCCTTGATCGATCAAAGACATCAGTTTATCACGTCGAATTTGCTCCTGTTCAGAGAAGTTCGACTCATTCTGGACCTCAGGTGTTATGTCAGGCATTCCTAATCTCCTATCAATTAACGATGAATATCAATTATTTTAACTTCAATAATGCCAACAGGTACATTAACCTTCACGACCTGACCCTTCTTTTTGCCCAGCAAAGCTGCACCCAAAGGGCTTTCGTTGGAAATCCTATTGCTCATCGGATCACTTTCACGCGCACCTACAATAGTGTATTCCTCTTCATCTTTTGTTTCTTTATCCAAAATTCGAACTGTGGTGCCGATGTTCACCCGATCAGTTGAAACTTTGCTCTCATCAATTATGATAGCGGTCCGGATGGTGTTTTCAATTTCAATAATTTGTGCTTCCAAACGGGACTGCTCGTTCTTGGCTTCATCATATTCAGCATTTTCGCTTAAATCTCCAAAACCACGCGCCACCGATATCATTTCTGCCACTTCCGCACGGCGGATCGTCGTTAGATATTGAAGCTTCTCTTCTAGTTTGCGCATACCTTCTGTTGATACAACAGGTTTGTTGCTATGCTCATGTTGTTTTTGTGTCATGGATATCTACTCCTATCATTTTGCTTTTATTTTATTTGAAATATTTCATAATCATCAAAGTCAAAGATCTGTAAAACTAATAAAAAAGCTCCTCACAGACTATATTGCCCGGAAGCAACTGCATTATACTTCCAAATCGATTGAAATGCAATGAATTTGCTGGCTGTTAACTCCTTAAATGATTTAAAATGTAATATAAGTATTATACCCAATAAACTTTAATAAATATGTTATTGTAATAATTGTTTATTTATATGGTTAAAGCTTTAAAATATAAAACAATTGCGCTTGTTTGTAACAATTCTGATTGAATGCTTAACATAATTATGATATGCTATCACTTAGACACAAGAAGTGCAATTCTCTGATTATTTTGACTAAATCATGCAAGAAGATAATGTGTATGATCGTTATATTGAAGAGGAAACATTTGTATTTTAGTAATGTAAGGGATGGGATCTTATGAAACCATTAAGAAAAAGGAAACTAACAGTCCTGCTGAGTATCTTGGCCTTGGTCACGGTCTTAAGTGGCTGTGTTTCCAATCCTGACACTACCGATAAAAATAGCACTGCTGGAGCTGGCTATAATGGTGATTTGCCCTGGGATGTACTGGCTACAATAGCGCCGATTGACTTAACGGTTACACCCCAGATTGATTTGGTCACAACGCCGGAGCCCAATGTAGATATTATTCCAGGAATTGATTTTCCGACCGGTGGTATACCGGGGTTGGTGACAATAACACCAATGCCGTTCACGCCCGGCATCGTCACGCAGTTGCCTACCTTCACACCTACCCTTGTTCCCCAGGCTACACCTGCACCACTAATTCTTAAATTAGGCAGCACTGGAATTGAAGTAAGAAATCTACAGGCAAAATTGCGCGATCTTGGCTACATGCGTACTGTTGATGGAGACTTTGGCGATGGGACGAAACGTGCGTTAATCTCTTTTCAAAATCGCAACGGTTTATTAGCTGATGGGATGGCAGGCCCAGCAACCTTGGCTAAATTGAGTTCCCGAAATGCAGTTCGGGCGCCCTTGACGCCTCGTCCGACTCAGGTGCCGCCCAAGGCCACAGCAACACCTCAAATCAATGAAAATATTATTCTCGAACTTGGTTCACGCGGTTCGGAAGTGCGTCGCATGCAAAGCCGATTAATTGCTCTAGGATACCTAGCAGGAAATGCAACGGGAGTCTTTAACGAAGCCACTGAGGCTGCTGTTATTGCATTCCAAAAACGAAATGTCTCCTATTATGATGGAAAAGCCGGGCCGCTCACTTTGAATAAACTTTATTCCAGCTCCGCCAAAGGCACCAGCTCAATTGCCGGTGCTGTGGGCATTACATTAAAAATAGGAGATAAAAATTCAGATGCTGTTCGTGCTATGCAGCGCCGCTTGAAAGATCTGGGTTATTATATCGGCTCAATCGATGGGGACTTTGGTGCTTCTACAGAGGCTGCAGTACGTAGTTTCCAATCAACAAATCGCATCAATGTGGATGGAAAAGTAGGTGAAACCACACTTAATTTACTCAACAGCAACAATGCTAAAAGAGCAGATTACACTTCCTTCACGCAAAGACCCGGACAGCAAATTACGCCCGTGCCTCAATACACTCCAATAACTGTATTTACCAATGTGACTCCTTCTCCTGATGGCAACTATGTAACTCTAAGGCCTGGAAACATGGGCACATTGGTGACAAACCTTCAACAAGGTTTACGCAGCAAGGGTTACTATAGAGGAGATATAGATGGTAAATATGGCACAGGAACCATCGATGCTGTTACACGTTTCCAGGCTGATAACGGGTTATCCCAGGATGGCATTGCTGGTCCATCAACACAAAGAGTACTTTATGAAGGGAATTTCCCTGTAGGTTCATAAAGCAAACACATCAACACAATTCAAGAAACAATGAATGACCGGCAAACTGCCGGTCATTCATTGTTTTATATTCGCAAAAGTTTTCTTTTAGTGATTTGGCATATTAATCATTTAAAAGAGAGCATCTACAAATTCTTTTGCATCAAATGCCTGTAAATCATCAATGCCTTCCCCTACACCAATATACCAAACCGGGATTTGAAGGTCCTGCTGTATTGCAATGACAATACCCCCTTTTGCCGTACCATCAAGTTTGGTTAGAATGATTCCATTAATCTCTGCTGCTTGTTTAAACTGCTTAGCTTGTTCCAGGCCATTTTGACCCGTTGTAGCATCCAGCACCAACATGCTGCGTACTATAGCAGACGGGTAATCTTTGTCGATGATACGGCGAATTTTGCTTAATTCGTCCATTAAATTCTTTTTGTTGTGAAGTCTGCCTGCCGTGTCAACAATTAATAGATCGGTCTTTCTTGCTTTTGCAGCTTGTACCGCATCAAACACGACCGCCGCAGGGTCACTTCCCATACTTTGGCTAATCATGGGCACATTTGCACGCTCTGACCATACTCTCAATTGATCATCAGCCGCTGCACGAAAAGTATCAGCGGCTGCCAGTATCACTGACCGGCCAATTTCTTGAAATCTTAGTGCAAGCTTACCAACTGTTGTTGTTTTTCCTACACCATTAACACCTACAACCAACATAACCATAGGCCATTGAAGCGGAGGTCTTGTATCCTTTACCTCATCTACGATGATTTGCTTGAAAGCGATACGAGCTTCCTGGGCTGATTTAATGCGGTTGTTTTTAACTCGCTCTTTCAATTTATCAATAATAATCTCTGTCGAATGCACCCCTGTATCTGCCAAGATTAGAATATCTGTTAATTCTTCATAAAAATCCTCATCAATTATTTGGGTGTTCTCGACGAGTTCATCTACTTTTGCAGTAAAGTTTCCTCTGGTTTTGGATAAACCTTCTTTTAATCTCTGAAAAAAACTCATAATATCCCTCTCTAAGAAGCCGTGTAATGATGCAGATTGACTGAGACCATGCTTGAGATGCCTTTTTCTTCCATTGCTACACCATAGAGCGCATCACAGCACTCCATGGTACCCTTACGGTGCGTGATAATGATAAATTGCGTTGATTGGGCATATTCAGATAAATAATCAGCGAAATTGCTTATATTGGCTTCATCAAGTGCAGCCTCGATTTCGTCGAGAACACAAAAAGGAGTCGGCTTTAGCTTAAGCATTGCAAATAGAATAGCAATAGCGGTTAATGCTCTCTCTCCACCCGAAAGCAAGCTAAGCATTTGCAGCTTCTTGCCGGGAGGCTGCGCAGCCACTTCTATATCACAGGTGAGGGGGGTGGCAGTATCAGATAAAATAAGTTCTGCTTTCCCTCCGCCAAATAACCGAACAAAGGTTTCTGCAAAAAAATCATTCAACTTCCTGAACTCTTCGATGAATTGTATTTCCATTTTTCCAAGAAGCTGATTGATTAACTCCAGTAAATCCTGTTCTGCCTGTAAGGCATCATTACGCTGTACTGTCATGGCATCAAATCGTTCACGAGTAACGGCATATTCTTCAATAGCACCGACATTTATGCTGCCCATATTCCTAATTCGCTGTTTTATTTTTTTGATTTCTATCTCCGCCTGCGGTAAATTCAGATTTTCTTGACTTTGCTGTTCCTTTGCCAAAGCATGAGTTAGTTCGTAGCTGTTAAAAATATAATCGCTCAAGTTCTGCATTTCATTCTCAACACGCGTAAATACAAGCTCATTGCGATGAAGTTTCTCTTTATCCTGTTCCATCTTGTCATGTAATAGTTCTATGTCATTGATGCTTGTCTTCTGCAGACCTTGTGTTTGTATCCTGCTTTTTATTATGCCATCCCATTTTTCTTTCGATTGTACGACCAACATAGAAGAATCGAGTAATGCACGACTTAGCTCTTCAGTAGTTTTCTCGCAAAGGATGATGTTGTTTTTCGTTAGTTCGATATCTTCAGTAGTTTTCTTAGCGCTGTGAGAAAGCAAATTCATTTCCTTTTCCACTCTGGATTTATCACGTGAAACCAGATCAAATTTATGTGCTAAATTGCTGCATAATAACTGAGAAGAAGACAGTTTTTCACGCTGTTGTTCTGCTTTCTTCCGTGTCGCCAAAAGCAGGTCCTGAAGTCTGTTCGTTTCGTTTTCCAAGGATCGATGATCCACGGCTTCAGTATCGGTCAAAAGCTTTACAGCGCTTAAATCCATTTCAATCTCTATTATTGCTTCCTCTAACTGAGTCAATGCTCCCTGCGTGTCATTGAACCGCTTAAGGACAGCATCCAGCTCATTTTGAGCATTATCGCATCGTTCTTGCTGGCGCGCTATGACGATACGCTGCTGATTGACCGCTTGCAAACTTTCATTGCTGAGCTTTGTCAAAGTGATGAGGCTCGAATTAGCAGCATCTTTTTCTTTTTTAGCCTGTGTTAAAAGCAATTGACTGGAATTGATGAACTCTTTAAGTTCTGAGATTTCACGTTCACGTCCAAGCAAACTGCTTACTCTTGCGTGTGAGGTACCACCGGTCATGGCGCCACCCGCTCTCAAAACATCTCCAGCTAGTGTCACAACATTAAAGGATTGCTTAGCCTTCCTGGATAATGCAATACCGGAATCCATATCAACAACCAAAACTGTCCTGCCTAAAATACTCTCTACAACTCCATTTAACTTTTTATCGTACTGTATCAGCTCGCTTACGATGCCTATGCATCCTGGCTGGTTAAGCATCTGTCTCTCATTATGATTTAAGGTTCTCCCTTTTATAGCTGTAATGGGTAAGAACGTAGTTCGTCCCAATTTATTGCTTCTAAGATAATCTATTAAATCTTTAGCAGTCTGTTCATCATCAGTTACGATATGCTGCAAAGTTCCGCCCAAAATCATGTCAAGGGCCGTCTCGTACTCTTTGGGCACTTTAATTAACTGCGCTATTACTCCGTATACTTTCAGGTTGTTACTTGCATATTGCAGCGCTTTCTTTACGGCATGATTATAACCTTCATATTCTCTGGTTAATTCTTCCAATAGTTTCAATCTGTTTTGAGCAGCCAGAACTTGGCTTGTAATCTCCTGCAGTTTGATGAGAGCAGCATTGAGGCTGCTTTTAGCCAAATCGAGTTTATTATCCATGGATGCTGCGTCGTCAGTTAATACCGAAAAATGGTTTTCAGCTTCTATAAGCAATGTTTTTGATTTTTCAGTTTGGTGATTTAGTTCATCTTTTTGTTCTGTCAAAGTTATTTTCTGAAAGATGATTTCTTTGATTCTCTCCTGCATTTGCGCCAGCATGGTTTGCTGTCTTGTCTGCATACTTTTGGCATCACTCATTCGTGTAAGAGCAGTAATAATTTTAGTTTTATGAATATCCAGTTGCTTTTCAGCTTCGTCTGATTTATGCAGCAAATCAAACAGACATTCTTCATCCTGCCTGCAAACAGTTTCAGCTTCTTTCTGCAGCTCCAGCTTAATTAAACGGTCATTTTCATTTTGAAAAAATAACTGACTAAGATCTTTGATCGTCTCTTCATCTTTATTTAATTTTTCAAGAAGTCTTTGTTCATCCAACTGTAATGAGGCAAGCTGATTTTTGTGAGTTTGTAATTCTTGTTCACGCATGTGATGGTTCGCTTGTGCTTGATTAAAAGCATCCCTTGCTTCCTGATCCTGCACTTCCAGCACTTCGAGTAGGTTTTCGTGCGAATTGCGTAGTTGATTCAATTCTATTAGTTGTTGATTATAAGATTGGATTGTAGTTTGCAAGCCATTGGTCAATTCTCTTAGACTATTCAAACGACTAAATAACTTTTCATGACGAACTAAATAAGAATCAATTTCCAGCTGACGCAAACGTTCAGATAAAGATAAAAATTCCTGCGCAGTCCTGGCTTGTAACTCCAGGGGTCCAATTCTCGCACTGATTTCTTCAATTAAATCATTAACCCTATTTAAGTTATCACGGGTCTTATTCAATTTTCTTTCGGCTTCTTCTTTTCTGACCCGAAAAGTAACAATGCCTGCTGCTTCTTCAAAAACCTGACGACGCTCATCGCCTTTGGTGGATAATATTTCCTCTATGCGCCCCTGACCTATAATGGAATAGCCTTCTTTGCCAATACCGGTATCACGAAAAAGCTCTATAATATCTTTAAGGCGACAGCTGCTGCGATTTAAAAAGTATTCACCTTCGCCATTTCGATATACTCTTCTGGTGACAAGAACCTCAGAATAAGGAGAGTTTAATGCGCGATCATCATTATCAAATTGTAAAGAAACTTCACAGTATGGAAGCGCCTTTTTTGTTTGAGTTCCATTAAAAATGACGTCTTCCATTTTAGAACCGCGCAGTATTTTTGCACTCTGCTCACCCAGGACCCATCTGACTGCATCTGCGATATTGCTTTTGCCTGAGCCGTTAGGTCCAACAATTCCAGTAATACCCTTATCAAAATTAAGTTCTGTGCGCTGGGCGAAGGATTTAAAACCGTGAATATCAACTCGGCTAAGTTTCATCTCGTTTTATCCTTCCCTGCAATTGGGCAAGTGCCAATTCAGCCGCCTGTTGCTGTGCCTCTTTTTTGCTTTTCCCTTGAGCGCGGGCAAGCTCTTTCCCCTGTGATAGTACTGCTACAGTAAATTTTCGTTTATGTGGAGGTCCCTGTTCCACCAACGTGACATACTGAGGTTCTGAAAGATGACTTGCCTGCAATAGCTCTTGCAAAGCGCTTTTACTATTGGGATGAAATGTTTTTGACATCATTTCCTTGTCCCACAATCGGCTCACTACACTGAGAGCCGATGAAAAGCCGCCTTCAATAAACACAGCGGCCAGCAATGCTTCAACAGCATCTGCCAAGATGCTTTTACGGCCTCGTGTATCTTTTTGTAGCGGTGGGTTCATACGAATGTATTTGTCTAGCTGTAAAAGTTCGGCAATCGTAAATAAAGCGTCTTCACATACAAAAGATGCGCGCAATGCAGTTAATTGACCTTCATTCATTTTAGGAAGTGTTGTAAAAATCAAATTGCTAATACAAAGCTCCAGCACGGCGTCCCCCAAAAATTCAAGCCTTTGGTTGTTTTCCGCAGCGAATGAGGGATGAGTCATCGCTAGTTTTATATTGTTTTTATTTTTAAATACGAAACCGATTGAATCTATTAAATCGGAATACTCAGGCATAGATAGCCTCCACACAAAAAACGGCTGCTGCTAAACAGAGCAGCAGCCGGATATCAACGGGTTTATTCGATCTGAGACTGTATATAGTCAACAACATCACCTACAGTTTTCAGGCTGGTGATTGCACTATCTTCAACTTGCATGTTATAACGATCTTCAATATCCATAATTAAAACCATAACGTTTGCACTGTCCGCACCCAGATCTTCAACCAGGCGAGCCTCTCGCGTCACAGTTTCGGTTGCTACTTTCAGTTGATTTGCTATCATTGAAGTTAATTCTTCGAAAATCATGATGTGCCCTCCGATTTTATAAATTATATTTGATTCATAATGGTGGTTGCTACTTTTGTACGCACCATGACAGATGCTTGCTTTATGGCAGAAGCAAAAGCATACGCGTTACAGCTGCCGTGTGCTTTTACTACCGCGCCCATTACCCCCAGGAGGGGCGCTCCGCCAACTTCAGTATAATCCATTGTTTTCTTCACTCGCCTGAAAGCAGGTTTTACCATCAAAGCACCAATTTTTGAGCGCGTATCAGCCATTAATTCTTCTTTTATCATTCCCAAAATAGTAGATGATACGCCTTCCATAAACTTTAAAATAATGTTACCGTCAAAGCCGTCACATACCAACACATCCGCTTTGTCCGCTGTAATATAACGAGCCTCAACATTGCCTACAAAATTATATTTTGACTGTTGCATCAGAGGAAATGTATCCTTGGTGAGTTGATTCCCCTTTTCAACTTCTTCCCCTACATAAATTAACCCGATACGGGGTGTCGGTATTTGCTTAAACTTTTGCATGTAAGCGTTGCCCATAACACCAAATTGCTGCAAGTATTCAGGCTTGCAATCAACATTGGCACCGCAATCAATCAAAAGGAAATGCCCTTTCCCGTTAGGCAATAAAGGCGCAATGGCGGGCCTTTCCACACCGGGAATACGCCCCAAACGCAGCATACCTCCTACCAGCACAGCACCAGTAGATCCTGCTGACACAAAGCCATCTGTTTCGCCTTCTCTTACAGACAGCATGCCCAATACAATGGCAGATTTCTTTTTTTGTCGAATGGCCATTGCCGGCGCATCATGGTTGCTGATAATATCAGGTGCATCAACCAGATTGATCCGGTCAATAACATCATCTGAGCCCAATAAATAAGGCTGGATTTGGTCTAAAGTACCCGCCAATGTTATTTTAAGATTGGCATCATGGCGTAAAGCTTCAATGCTCCCTTTAACAGGAGCTTCAGGAGCATGATCTCCACCCATAGCATCAATGAACAGATGTATTAATTGCACAACCCATAGTCCCTTACAAGGAGTTTACCTGCGAATCACTCGCAAAATAACAATATCATATTATCATAGCAGACCGAAATTGACAAGCAATTACAAGGATTACATAGGGGTCCGCATACATGTGCTTGTGTTTTTCAACTCCTTTGTGCTATAATTTTTTATATGCAAGAACTGTTCAAAACTCATCTGAGAAGGAGATAGAAATATGATGAAATTGATTATCGCCATAGTTCAGGATGAAGATGCTTCTCATTTAATCAGTGAACTGATGAATGAAGGCTTCAGCGTGACTAAACTTGCAACTACTGGTGGTTTTTTACGTGCTGGCAATACAACTCTTTTAGTGGGTGTTGATGACGACAAGTTTGATGCCTGCATGGAGATTATAAAAAAAGTATGCAAGAGCCGCAAACAAATCGCGACTTCACCCGTTACGATTGGTGGCGCTACAGGCATGTATGCCCCTTATCCCATTGAAGTTACAGTTGGCGGAGCGACAGTTTTTGTTTTAACTGTTGACCAGTTCTTAAAAATGTAACTTCTTTATTTAAACCAAAAGGATATTTGTGTCGCAGCGTATTATATTTACCGGTAAAAGTTTGGTGCATGATCATCTTATAGATGATTATAAAAATAAACAGGCACCCCAAGTGCTTCTGTTAAGCGGAGTAACCGGCATATTAAAAAAAGAGTTTGCGGATTATTTGGCTCGAATATTGCTTTGTACCTCTGATACTGAACTCAAACCTTGCGGGCAGTGCATCAGTTGTGCTCAAAGCCAAAAAAACCAGCACCCTAATTTACTATATTTAAAAGCTCAGGATGGCTCAAGGTCTATTAAGATAGAGCAAATGCGCAACTTGCTAAGTTCCCTGTCTCTTAATCCGCTGGAATCAGGAAGACGAGTCATTGTCATCATCAATATTGAAACAATGACCGTTCAGGCACAAAATGCTTTACTCAAATCTCTTGAGGAACCTCACAAAAGTGATTATTACATATTAACAAGCAGCAATGAACGTCTTGTATTACCAACAATTGTTTCCAGGTGCCGTTTAATCAGACTTCTTCCGTGGCGGCGTGAACAGGTACATGAATTACTTATTCTAAATAAAATCACAGATTCTCGCGCAGCAGAGTTAAGCCGCTTATCTCATGGCAAATCCGGTCATGCTTTAGGCCTTGAAGATGATCAGAAATACTGGAAAGCTAAGGAACTGGCTGAAAATAGTTTTTTTAAGATAAAGAACATCTCAGACATTCCAAATGCTTCTCTTGCTTTAAAAGATTCCAAAGATATCGCGGATCTTCTGCTTAACTTCCTTGAACAGGAAGCCCAAATTGTACTTCAACAAAGGTATTTAGATAACCAAGATATATATCAGAGCCCATGGTCAGACGCTCCTGACAAAGCCATAAAAAAAGTCCTTGAATCCATATTTGAAGCTCGAAAATATAAAACCAGCAATGTAGCCTGGCAGTCCATCGCGGATCAGTTGTTATTTTCAATTACAAAGGAGATTTATCAATGTCAATGGTAGTAGGCGTACGCTTTAAAAACGCCGGTAAGCTATATTATTTTGATCCAGGTCCTTTATGGCCTGTTGCCGGAGATTTTATTATTGTAGAAACGATGCGCGGTATAGAGTATGCTCAATGCATCTTGGGTGTGCAAAAAATTAATGAAGAAGACATCACGGCTCCTTTAAAACCCGTGCTTCGTATCGCTACCCACGAGGACACTCTGCAGCATAAGTCCAATCTTGAAAGCGAAAAGAGTGTTTATCAGGTTTGTCATCAAAAAATTGATGAACATAGGCTGGACATGAAATTGGTAAAAGTAGAATATACTTTTGATCGTAATAAACTTACCGCTTATTTTACTTCAGGTGGGCGGGTTGACTTCCGTACCCTGGTAAAGGATTTGGCGGCGACATTTATGACGAGAATTGAACTAAAGCAGATAGGTGTTCGCGATGAAGCAAAAATGCTTGGCGGACTGGGTTCTTGCGGACGCCCTTTATGCTGTTCTGAGTTTTTGGGTGACTTTGAACCCGTATCCATCAAGATGGCAAAAGAGCAAAATCTATCTCTGAATCCTACTAAGATTTCCGGTGTATGCGGAAGGCTTATGTGCTGCCTCAAGTATGAACAGGAACAGTATGAACGAGCGCGCAAACTGCTCCCCCAAATTGGCCGTGATGTCATGACGCCTGATGGTCGAGGCACAGTGGTTGAGATTAATACCTTAAAGGAAAATGTGAAAGTTCGCATTCCCAAGGGTTCAGATGGTTATGAGTATAAGGAATTCCTAGGGACCTTGGTACAGCGGATTGTACCGCCTCCTGCTGTGAAACAGACCCGTTCGCAAGAAGATAAAACGATTAAAAAGAATGAGAAGCCAAAAGCTTACATTGTTCCAGATACTGAAGACGATGACAGCCATCATATGGCCGCTACTGAAGCTACTGTTGCAGAGCATAATATGCATATCAATTAAACCCTAACTTTTATCACAACACCCCCTAACTCGCTATTAACGAATTTAGGGGGTGCCGTATATTATGTTTGCTTTCTATTAACTTCGAGCCCTGATCCTCTTTTCTCCCAAGGAAAAGATACGAGTTAATATTGTTATTAATAAAAAATAGATAATAGCTACCGTCATTAAGGGAAAAAAAGCGGAATATGTTCTGCTCCGTATAAAATCTCCTGCTTTAGTTAAATCCATTAAACCTATGAATCCAACAACTGACGTTTCTTTTAAGAGCATAATAAACTCATTAAATAAATTTGGCAGAATTATTTGGATACTTTGAGGTAACACGATTAAGAACAATGTCTGTAAGCGTGACAGACCCAGCGACCTGCCGGCCTCTGTCTGACCTTTTTCAACTGCCAAAATACCGCTGCGAACCATCTCAGAAACATATGCAGCAGAATTAATGCCAAAACTGAGCAATGCAATCATTTCACGGCTGATATTAGTAGATGCCAAGATGATATAATACATAATCATGAGTTGTACTACAACAGGGGTGCCTCTGATTATATCCACAAATAGAGTGGATATAATTCGCAATGGGTAAATCCTTCGAATAGGATTCCAATCTGATAATCGCATTAGCGCAATGATAGTACCCAGGACTGTCCCCAAAATCGCTGCTCCAAATGCAATAATAACCGTTGTGCTCAAACCATTAACGAGCATCAAATAACGATTGCCCACGACTAAGTTCGTGTTAAAGTCCTCTGCAATTTTTGTGAAAAATTCCGTCAATTTAGACTCCCCAAAGTTGATAACAAGACCGCAAACATATTTGTCTGCGGTCTTGTATAAAGTATTTTTTATTCAATGATGTCAAAATACTTAACATATATTTCTTCAAATCCGCCATTTTCCTGTAAAGCTTGCAGTCCTTCATTAATGACCATCATCAATTCATCCTTGCCTAATTGAACAGCTACGCCATACTGCTCATCTGAAAGATTTTCTTCAAGAACTTTAATGCCTTCAACTTCTTTAGCAAAAACAATTGCTGGTGCTGAATCGACCATCACTGCATCTATCCGACCATTTTTTAAGTCCATAATAGCATCCAGTGCTTTGCTATACCGCTCACAAATAACATTCTCCATATTATCAGTCACATAAACATCTCCGGTAGTACCAAGCTGCACACCAACCTTCATGCCTGACAGTATGTCTGATTCTTTTGATATTTCTGAATCTGTCAGTACGATCAGTTTTTGCGTGGCACTGAAGTAAGGTTGAGAAAATAGTACACTTTTCCCTTTTTCCTCACTGATTGTAAGCGCTGCGATTGCGATATCTATCTGACCTGCATTCAGAGCGGCAGGCAATGCATCAAATTCCATTGACTCCACTTTGTACTGAATGTTGGCCAAGTCAAGGATAGCTTGAATCAGCTCAATATCGAAACCTTGAATACTTCCGTCATCCGCAATATATTCAAAGGGCGGAAATTCTGCATTTGTTCCAACAACTAATTCTTCACCATAAGAAAGAATAGATACACACATGAGAACTGCTAATACCAGAACGAATAATCTTTTCATCTTTTTTCTCCTTCGATAGTTTCATTACTACTTTATTGCATATTTATTCAGATGTCAAGTATAATTTTACATTTCTTTGAGTTCTATATTCTTGACGACGAAGGGTGAAAATAGTAAAATGATAATATCCAGATAGTAATTTAGTGAGGTATGTCAATGAAGATTGTTAATCGCCTGGAACGAAAACTCTATCGCTTGCAGATTCATCCCTTTTTTAAATATATTATTTTTACAATGGCTGGTGTTTATGCTCTGCAATTATTCTTCCCCAGTTTTGGTTTAATTGGGTTGCTGTCACTGTATATGCCATTGGTATATAAAGGAGAAATATGGAGGCTGCTTACTTTTCTTATTGTTCCGCCGCTTCAAAGCCCTCTTTATGCACTTCTTCACTTATATTTTTATTATTTTATTGGTACTGCTTTAGAGAATAAATGGGGTCAGCTGCGCTTTTTGCTTTACTTTATCATTGGTGCATTGGGCGCTCTGATTGCTGCATTACTGACACAAGTTGGTACTAACTACTATTTATTTATGTCAATGTTTTTCGCTTTTGCACTGATATATCCTGAACAAGAAATGATGCTTTTTTTCGTGCTGCCCATTAAGATGAAATGGCTGGCACTTGCCAATGCGCTGCTATTCATATATATGTTTATTAATGGTAACTGGCCATCACGCGTCAGCCTAATCTTCAGCCTGCTCAATCTGATCCTTTTCTTTGGCGGAGATATGCTTAACCTAAGCAGAAATTATATTGCCCAGTGGAATCGCAGAAGAGTTTTCAAAAACGCTCAGCGTAAATAAAGTTGTTATGAGCAGTTTAAAACGTCCCCCAACAACTGAATGATTCAGTGTTAAGGGACGTTTTAAAAATAAACTGATGAGCGCAATCTATAAGCCGAGTTCTGTCTGGAATGGCCATCTATCTAGGCATTCCGTCGCCGGAATGCTCAAGCGATTACGAAAGCGGGACGGGCCGTCCATATGCTTTCATCTATCTTGCACCAGATGGGGTTTACATGACGGTCAAGTTGCCAAGCCGCCGGTGCGCTCTTACC
>JAAZEI010000213.1 GCA_012512355.1 Clostridiales bacterium
CAGTTCTCCTTTAGTTAGTTAGACTATCTAATTATATCCATGAAGATTTGTTTGTCAATCCCCTGGGTGTTTTTATTTTCCAAATAAAATCTTGTATATGATATAGTATAAAGTCTTGGGTGGGAGGATATACAAGAGGAATAAGGATCAATTCTGCCGTCATTATATAGTAGTGATTTTTCAATAAAACCAATCTGACGAGTGAATATTATTTGACAATCATCTGCTGCAGAGGCTATGATGCGAAATATCCCAAAAAGGTAAACCAAAGGATGGAGGAACAGAGTGGCTGTATCACGCAAGCTAGTTATTGTAGAATCGCCTGCCAAGGCTCATGCCATTGAAAAGTTTTTAGGCAAAACTTTCAAGGTTGAAGCTTCCCAGGGGCATGTTCGAGATTTGCCCAAATCACGCATCGGTATCACACCGGAAGAAAATTTCCGGATGGATTATATCACCATTCACGGTAAAGGTGAATTGATGGCCAAGCTTCGCAAGGAAGCTAAAAACGCAAAAGATATTTATCTGGCGACTGACCCTGACCGCGAAGGGGAAGCGATATCCTGGCATTTAGCCCATTCACTTAAACTTGATCCAAGCAAGGTAAAACGGGTCGAATTTCATGAAATTACAAAAAAAGCTGTGACAGATGCAGTTAAAAACCCTCGTCACATTGATATGGATCTTGTGGACGCTCAGCAGGCTAGGCGTGCTCTGGACAGGCTGGTGGGGTATAAAATCAGCCCTTTGCTGTGGGCTAAGGTTCGCAAGGGCCTGTCTGCAGGCCGCGTTCAAAGTGTTGCCACACGCATGATTGTCGATCGTGAAGAGATTATTGATGCCTTTGTCCCGGAAGAATTTTGGGATGTATATGCAAATGTTACGGTGAGCAGCAAACAGGGCAAACCCATTGTATTAAAAACCAAGCTTGCAAAACTTGGCGGCAAAAAAGCAACCTGCAAAGTAGAGGCAGATGCGAAGAAGGCCGAAAAGGCGATTCAAAAAGCAAACTTGACTGTGCTGCAGATTAAAACCAAGGTGCGTGCAAAACAGCCGGCACCGCCTTTTACAACCTCCACCTTACAGCAGGAGGCCTCACGCAAGATCAACTTCACCATCTCCAAAACCATGCAGGTGGTACAGGGGCTATATGAAGGCGTGGAACTGGGCAAAGAGGGTACTCAGGGTCTGGTGACTTACATTCGCACAGATTCGGTCCGTGTGAGTGACGACGCTATTGCAAACATCAGAGAAACTATCAAAGATACCTACGGCGATGAGTTCATACCAAAGAGTGCGAACGTTTATAAAGGGCGCAGCAGCGCCCAGGATGCTCACGAGGCAATCAGGCCTACTGTTACTGGACGGACACCCGACAATATCAAGCAGTTTTTGAGTAAAGATCAGTTACAGCTTTATAAACTCATTTACAATAGGTTTATTGCAAGTCAGATGTCGCCGGCGCTGTTTGACACCCTGAGCATGGATATAGGAGATAAGAGCGTACTATTGCGCTATTATGGGGAACATAAAACTTTTGCCGGCTTTACTGCTGTGTATGAAGAAGGCAGCGACGAAACCAGTGAAAAGCTGGAATCTAAAATGCCCAGCTGCGAAGAAGGCAGTGAAGCGCAGCTCAAAGAAGTAATCAAGGAACAGCGCTTCACGCAGCCTCCCACCAGATATACAGAAGCTTCATTGGTCAAAGAGTTGGAAGAACTGGGCATTGGACGCCCTTCAACCTATGTGCCCACAGTGTCCACCATCGTCGCCCGCGGTTATGTATCGCGCGAGAAAAAACGCTTATATCCAACGGAGCTTGGCAAGACGGTCACTGGCCTGATGATCAGCTACTTTGATACCATCGTTAATACAGATTTTACAGCGCGCATGGAAGCTGAGCTTGACAGCGTGGAAGCAGGCGATAAACAGTGGCAAACTGTACTTTCTGAATTTTATCCTGACTTTCAAAGTAAACTCGAACGAGCTGAGACTGACATCGAAAAGATTGTGATTGTTGATGAGTCCAGTGATGTCATCTGTGATAAATGCGGCACGAACATGGTTTATAAAAACGGTCGGTTCGGACGGTTTTTGGCTTGTCCCAAATTTCCGGAATGCCGAAATACCCAGCCGATACTAGTTTATATCGGTGTAAAGTGCCCGGATTGCGGCGGTGAACTTCTGGAGAAAACCAGTAAGAAAAATCGCAAGTTCTATGGATGTGAAAAATATCCGGAATGCACATTTGTTTCCTGGGAAAAACCGGTAGAAAAACCCTGTCCCCAGTGCGGCCAATATATGAC
>JAAZEI010000027.1 GCA_012512355.1 Clostridiales bacterium
GTCATTGGCTGCATCCTGTCGGGGGCAAAGGCCGACCTTGCGGCCAGCGACTTTGGCACGCCCCAGCTGCAAACGGCCTGGGAAGCGGCCCAGCGGATGACCCTGGCCGGCAGGCCTATCGACCTGATCACCCTGGACCACGAAACCAGCGGGACCATCACCGGGGCGCTGGTCGACTCACAGCGTTTGGGCTATATGCCCAGCATGGTGGGGGAATATGCCGGCATCGTCAGGGAGCAGGCCACCAGGCGCAGGGTTGCCCAGATTGCTAGGGGGATGTCGGAGGATGCCCAGGACGCCACCCTGGACATGGCCGCCAGCATCGAAAATGCCAGAAGGCAGCTGTCTGACATCGGCAGCGGCCAGCGCCATGCCTGGACGACCTCATCGGAACTGGCGGTGGCCACACTGGGCTGGCTCGAGTCGCTGAATCTGGGCAAGGTCAAGCCCATTTCCTCAGGGACGGCTGCGCTTGACAAGCTCATCGGCGGGTTTTATCCGGGGGAGCTGAGCATCGTGGGGGCCAAGCCCGGCGTTGGCAAAACGGTGTTTGGCATGACGCTGGCCATTCACGCGGCGCAGATGGGGCGGCGCGTTGGCGTGATGAACCTGGAAATGCTAGACACCCAGTACGGCAGCCGGATGGTGTCAAACCTGGGCGGCATCGACGCGATGAAGCTGCGCCTGGGGGACATCAAAGACGACGAGTGGCCCCTTATCGTCCAGACCGTCAACAAGCTGTCGCAGCTGCCAGCGGCCTACCTGTTCTCCACCCGCTACATCGAGGACCTGGCGCGGGCGGTGCGCGAAAAGGGCGACATCGAGCTGCTGGTGGTGGATTATCTGCAGCTGGTGCGCACCCGGCAGAAGCTGGAGAGCGAGCGCCTGCGCATGGCCCACATCTCCTGGGCGCTCAAGGAGCTGGCGGTCGACCTGCGCATCCCCGTGATTGCCATGTCGCAGCTGAGGCGGCCCGAGGCCGGTGCCTCAGACCGCATGCCCTCGATGCGCGACCTCCGGGAGTCGGGCAACCTGGAAGCAGACGCCGATGGCATCATCCTGCTGCATGAGCCGGCCAGCCACGCAGACCCCTATGTCCATCAGCATGACAAGGACAGCTTTGATGACTGGCGCAAAAAGGGCCTGCGCTACATTTGCATGAAGGTGGAAAAACAGCGGCAGGGCGCGGTGGGCTCGGTGCCGGTGCTGTTTGAGGCCAATATGATGCGCTATATAGGCATAGAGAGATAAAGAGGTGAAAGAGTGAGTTGTGCAAGCGACTATCGGAAAAATTTATTGGCACGGGTGATGCGGCTCTCACAGGCCCATACCTGGCAGGAAGCGGTCAAGGAGTGGCACATCGACAATCTCACGGAAGACGAGACCCTGCAAACCTCCTGCGTCTGCGGAAAAGAAAATCTGCGCTACCTGTATACCATTGAAAATAATATGACCGGCAATAGGCTGTACCCCATCGGCAGCGAATGCATCAAAAAGTTTGGGCGCGAAGACCTCAGCGAAGACCTGGCTGTCAAAAGCCAGCTGCTGCGGCTGCTGCGCGCCATCCAGACCAATCGCCTGATTACGCTGACCTCCCCATTGTTTTCCAGAAAACTGCTGCTGCATCTGTATGAGCTGGGGGCCTTTGGGGCGACTGACGACAATCACTTTGCGCCTAAATTGGATTATCTGTTTATGCTCAAGATGTTCAATAAGGGCTTGAGGCGAACGGTGCATCAGGAGAAAAAGGCAAGCGCGATTATTCTGCAGTCGATCAAACCATTTTTGCGGGAGATGCTGCGTGAGAAAGCTCGCTGGCAGAGGGGGTCGGGGGCTTGATTTGAAGCATGAAGTTGGGTGGGTCAGGGATGCCCGGGGGCTATGGTCACAGAAACTTAAAACCTTGGAAACTGGGAATAAATAAATGAAAAGAAAAGAGAGGAAAATCATGAATTTTTACGATTGGATGATGGAAAAATATCTGGGAGAAGATACGGCGGAGGGCGACCTGGCGCAGGACATGCAAAGCGACCTGGGGTTTCCCCTGTTTGATGATTATGAGGTCATTGAGTCGCACCTCTGGAGGAAAAACGCCTGCCGGGAGTGCAAGGAAGTGGCAAGGATTTGCTGGAAGCGATATAAAAGAGCGACGCGCTAAGCGAGGAGGTCGGATGAAATCGGGGTGCTGGGGCATCCCGATTTTGTTCAGCTATTGTCTTGTTTTTTCTTGTAGAACAGACTTTTCTGCTATGCAAAATATAAAAAACCCCAGTAGCCTTTTATGATCCATTGATCACAGATGTGGCTAATCACTCAAGAAATGATAAAATGCACACCCCCCCCCCAATGTCAAACTATTTGA
>JAAZEI010000214.1 GCA_012512355.1 Clostridiales bacterium
GGAAACTCTGCCGGGCATCGCAGCCCATTATGCTCAGCTGTTGGGGGTTCAGACCAAGCATATCAAAATTACTTCGGCCAAATCGCGTTTTGGCAGCTGCTCGTCAACTCATGGGATATGTTTTTCTTACCTTCTCATGCAGTATCCAAAAGAAGCCATAGACTATGTGGTACTTCATGAAGTGGCGCACATCGTTCACCACAACCATGGCAGAGAGTTTTACAATTTGATTAAACTGCACATGCCCGATTACAAACATCGCAGTGAACTGCTCAAAAATATACCTCATGAGGTTGAAACGTGAGAGATTTAGATTATTTGCGGCTGCTGTCAGCGCAGTACCCAACAAAAAACAGCGCTTTGCTCGAAATCATCCGCCTGGAAGCAATATTGCAATTGCCCAAAGGCACGGAACTCTTTTTAAGCGATGTACATGGTGAAGATGAAGCTTTCACACATATCATTAACAATGCCTCGGGCATCATTACGGAAAAAATAATGAAAGCACTGCCGGAACTCGAAGTGGCCGGCAGGCAGGCGCTTAGTTCCCTTATCTATTACCCTGAGGAGCACCTGTTGTCTATCGAAGAAAGTGCCGACCCTGACCTCTGGGTTAGCACCCTTAGACAATTGATTGCTGTTTCCAGAGAAGTATCTTCAAAGTATTCAGGTAGTTTCGTGCGCTGGGCAATGCAGGAAGATTATCGTTTTATCATGGAGGATCTCATTTCTTATCAGGACAGAGAGAATCGTTTGCAGTATGTTTCTGGTATTTTGAGGGCTGTAATAACTTCCGGTAAAGCAAAAGGGCTGGTCTTAGCGCTGTGCGCTCTCATCAAGCGACTGGCCGTCGCTAGATTACATCTTGTAGGCGATATTTATGACAGGGGGCCTCACGCCGATATAGTAATGGATAGCCTAATTGATTATCATAGTGTTGATATTCAGTGGGGCAATCATGATATTCTGTGGATGGGGGCCGCAGCTGGATCTGCTGCCTGCGTGGCAAGTGCTGTGCGCAATTGTATCCAGTATAACAATTTGGATATGCTGGAAAATAGCTACGGTATCAACCTTCTGCCTTTGGCCTTATTTGCAAACCGGATATATGCCGGAGATGATGCTGCAGCTTTTGCGCCGCGGTCTTTGTCAGAAGCTTTTTATCTCCCCGATGACCCAAAACTGTTTGCTCGAATGCATAAAGCAATTGCGGTTATTCAATTTAAACTTGAAGGCCAGCTCGTCAGCCGCCGTCCTGAGTTTGCCATGCAGGACAGAGATGTTTTCAGTCGGGTAAATTGGACGAATTATGAATATCTAATAAATGGAGAGCCTTATCCCCTCATGGATACAAATTTCCCAAGTATCTCCCCGCAGCAGCCGCTTAACCTGACGGATGATGAATACGCACTAATCGGACAATTGGTGGATGCCTTCAGACGAAGTGAAAAGCTTCAAAAGCACGTAGAGTTCCTGTATCAGGCAGGAGATCTTTATCTTCGTTTTAATGGTAATCTGCTTTATCATGGCTGTATCCCTCTTGAAGAGGATGGCAGCTTCATGGAATTCAAATTTAATGATCAACTGCTCAGCGGAAGACCCTTATTTGAATATTTAGCAAGAATGGCCAGGATGGGTTTCTTTGCCCCTGAGAATAGCTCGCAGCGCAAACTAGGGCGCGATTATTTATGGTTTTTGTGGTGTGGACGCAATGCGCCTACTTTTGGGAAAAGCCACATTGCGACTTTCGAGCGGCTTTTGATATGTGATGAAAAAACCTGGATAGAAAAACAAAACTCATATTATGATTTTTATGATCAAGAAGAATTTGTGCGAAAAGCTCTGGATGATTTTGGCTGTAACAGGCCCTGGAGCCGTATTATCAACGGGCATATGCCTGTTAAAACCAAAAAGGGCGAAGATCCCAGAAAAGCAGGCGGTCGGCTGATTGTTATAGATGGCGGTTTTTGCCAGGCATATCAAAAGAAAACAGGTATTGCCGGTTTTACGATGTTCTTTTCTTCGCATGGAATTCGTATAGCGGCTCACGAATCTTTCACATCAAGGGCTGAAGCGATCAGCGGACATCTTGATATCCAAAGCGAGAAACTTATGATTGAAAATTTGCCAAAGCGTTTATTGATGGCTGATACAGATGAAGGTGAAACCATCATAAGAAGGGTAAACGATCTTGAGCAGCTGATACAAGCATATCGTTTGGGTCAGCTGAGTCCCGGTTTCATCGATATCACAAAAAGCTCGAGCCCATATAAATACTAAAAATGTTTTCTTATAGCTGCCATGCAGTCCTTAGTGCTTTTACAGCACCATGTAGGTCCTGATCTTTCAAGCCTGCAAATCCTAAAACAAGCGTTGAGGGTGGGGAAGTTAGCCGGCGATAATATTCTGATAAACCATGCAGAGGTATACCGACCTTATGAGCTCTCTTCAAGAGCTCTGCTTCGCCGTGCTGGGGCACATGCAACAGGAAGTGCAAGCCTGCCTGTTCACCAAAAACATGAGTGTTTGGGATCTCCAGGAGCAAACTTAATAATTCACGCAACCTTCGTGCATAGATATTCCCTGCTCTTCTTAAATGCCTTGAATAGTATCCTTCGCTGATGAAACGGGCAAGTGTTTGCTGATCAAAACGCGAGACTGTCTCACCGCTTTTTATCATTTCGATTTTGTATCTGTGCATCAAACTGTCAGGCAGTACCATATAGGCCAAGCGCATGCTGGGGGCTAAGCTACGGCTGAAGGTACCTATATAACAAACTTGCCCAGGCAGGCCTAAGCCTTGAAGTGCAGGGAGGGGTCTGGAAAAATGACGAAACTCACTGTCATAATCATCTTCGATAATGAATCGGTTTGGCTTTTCGCTCGCCCAGCGTAAGAGTTCTCTTCTTCGTCCTACCGGCATGGAAATGCCCAGAGGAAACTGATGCGAAGGAGTAATGTAGCAGATATTGGAATCGCTGTTATATAAAGCATCAGCTGATATACCGTTTTCGTCAGTAGGTATAGGATTAATTTGCATGCTCAGGCGCTGACAATTTCTATAAATGCCATGGTATCCCGGATCTTCAGCTCCTACAATACTGTTTTTCGGCAGCATTTGCAGCAAGGTAGACAACAAATAATCAGCACCTGCGCCAATAATGATATTTTGAGGCTGAGCATTCAGCGCTCTGTATTGATGCAAAAAAATGCTCAACGCATTGCGCAGTTCAATTTCACCCTGAGGATTGCCTCGCTGTAAAAGCTCTGGACGATGAAAAAGTGCTTCGCGAAACAGTTTACTCCAGAGTTTAAAAGGGAAAATGGAGGCATCAGAAGCTGAAGTTGAAAAATCATACAGTGGGTTAGGCGGCTCGAGCTCATCAGCAGCGGTCACAGTGCTTGATTGTATATCCCGCAGCGGTTCCAGACGGTTGACAAAATAACCGCGGCGCTGGGAAGACCTGATATAACCTTCCTGTTCCAACAATTCGTATGCTGATTTTATAGTAGATTCGCTCACTGAAAGGAGGCTGCTTAGTTCACGCCGTGAAGGAAGTTTGCAGTCAAAAGTTAGCTGTCCGCTGCTTATCTGCGATGCAATGTAGCGATACAGCTGCTCATACATAGGCAGCGGCAGGTTCTGGTCTAACTGGCAAATGAGTTTCATAAGCCCCTCCGCTGGTATCATAGAATATTTGTTAAGTGGTGCTTTACACAATACCACAATTGTATATTATTATAAGTAATAGCTAATATTTGTCAAGGAGGCAAGATGATGTCGAGAAAAACAAGGACAACTGAAGTTACATTTGCTGCAATGATGATTGCCTTGGTATTTGTGTCCAACTATATCAGCATACCCACAGGTTACTCAAGGCTGCATGTTGCCAATGCCATCTGCCTGCTGGCAGGCATGCTGTTTGGCGGTCTCAAAGGAGCGCTGATAGCTGGTCTGGGTTCCGCGCTGTTTGATTTAACTTTTCCTGCTTATGCACCTGAAGCTTGGATAACATTTATCAACAAGGGTGCCATGGCGCTGGTTTGCGGTATCATTGTCCATGACAAGGGGAACAAATTAAATCCTCACGCGCTGCGCGTGGTTGCTGCAGTGACCGGCGCACTTCTTTACATGGTCCTATATATGATAAAGAGTTATATACAGATTCGCTGGATTACCCCTATCCCGGCAGATGTTATTCCGGTTACTCTAATTGGAAAGCTTGCTTCGTCTTCTTTGAATGCATTGTTCGCTGTCATTGCGGCACCAATTTTATATGCATCTTTGTATCCTGCGCTAAAACAAGCAGGAATCTGGAAAAATTAGCCCCGGCGAGTGATCGGTAGGCTCATGAGAAACTTGAAACGAAATGTAGTTATATAATAAAAAAAGCTGAGCATTTGTATGCCTAGCTTTTTAAAAATAATTATTTATTTTTATTCAGTGATATTTTGGCATCCAGTCGCCATGTTCATTGATCAGATCGTCGCACATGGCGATGATGTCATCAATAGAAAGCTCACTTGCCGTATGCGGATCAAGCAGGGCTGCCTGATATATGTAATCCTTTTTCAAAGTTCTGGCAGCCTCAATGGTCAGCAGCTGTACATTGATATTGGTTCTGTTGAGGGCTGCCAGCTGCTCGGGCAAGCCTCCTATATAGGTAGGCACTATCCCGCTCTTGTCAACCAGGCAGGGCACTTCAACCACACAATTACTTGGCAGGTTGGTAATAAGTCCGGTATTAAGTACGTTTCCACCTATTTTGGCTGGACGGTTTGTTTCCATCGCCTCCATGATATAGCTGGCATATTCATTTGTGCGGGTATGTGTGAGGTGAGGGTTAGCGGTAAGCTCGTGACCGCGTTCTTTCCATTCTTTGATCTGTTTGATGCAGCGCCTGGGATATTCATCCAGCGGGATATTAAACCGCTCAATAAGTTCAGGATACTTATCTTTGATGAAATAAGGCATATATTCAGCATTGTGTTCGCTTGACTCTGTTACATAATAACCAAAGCGCTTCATGATTTCATAACGCACCATGTCATTGTGCTTTTCACTGCGCGCCTCTGCTCTCTTTTTAATTTCCGGGTATAAGTCTTTGCCGTCTTTTGAAATTTCAAGCAGCCAGGCCATGTGGTTGATCCCGGCGATTTGCCATTGCACACTTTCATCATAAGGCATATTAAGTCCTTTGAGTAAATGCTCGGCACATACTTGAACACTGTGGCACAGGCCAACAGTCTTAACATGGCTCAGGCGCAGCATGGCGCCAGTCAACGTGCACATGGGGTTGGTATAATTAAGGAACCAGGCGTCTGGACACATTTCCTCCATGTCCCTTGCAAAGTCGAGCATAACCGGTATTGTACGAAGTGAACGAAAGATACCGCCAATACCCAGGGTATCAGCAATGGTTTGCCTCAGGCCATACTTTCGGGGAATCTCAAAATCGGTGACAGTGCAGGGCTCATACAAGCCAACCTGAATGGCGTTGACTACATAATGAGCACCCTGCAAGGCATTCTTGCGCTGCGGTATTCCCAGGAATTTTTCGATCTTTGCCTTGGAGCCATTGTTTCGGTTAATGGCGTCCAGCATCTGATAGGATTCTTCCAGACGAACAGAATCAATATCATATAAAGCAATATGGCTGTCTTCGAGCGCTTTTGTCATCATGACATCGCCTAGTAC
>JAAZEI010000215.1 GCA_012512355.1 Clostridiales bacterium
GTCTGATGACAGGAGAAAGCCGTGATTTCCCACTCGTAAATGCTGTCCTGCCGCTGAAGCATACACTATTTGATCACGACGCCATCATTTTAAATAATCCCGGCAGAAGCGTCACCCTGCAAAGCCCAAAAGGTCAGCGCGGCATCATTTTGCGCCATCAAGACATGCCTTACCTTGGCTTATGGCACAAGCCACATACTGAAGCACCTTTCATCTGTCTGGAACCCTGGCTGAGCCTGCCCGGAAGTGAAGGTCATATTGAAGACCTTTCACTTCAGCCAGATCTTGTTCATCTTGCAAAGGATGAAACGTATGAAAACACCTGGAGCATCGAGATATTGGTCTAGAGTAATCTTATCGGTGCGATTCAGTAATCAAAAAAGAGCTTGCTGTTGAGATACACAGACGCAAGCCCTTGTATTTATGGTACTATTCATGTCATTCTTGAAATCAATGGATCCATCAATTGACACCGATACGTACCAAAACACATTTGCGAATCCACTGCGATCAGAATCAATCACAGCAAAAAATCAGCAAAAACCTACTAATATTGAATGAGCAATTCCTTATGCCACACCGACTGTGAGGAGAATATTGGCAAAAACTCTTTTTCACCCGTTGAGATCGCGAGCCTCACACTTGATTTGCTGCAGGCTTCATAAAATGCGTCTCGGTTTAATTCACAAAACAGGACTTCAGGAAGTTGCTGATGAAACTCAGAAAATATTTTAGGAGTATCGTCACCTCCCGGTGTCATCACTTCTGCCTTTTCAACCCGAATGACACTTTTAATTGCCTCCAAAACTTGCGGAACAGTTGGAATTCCCTCGCTTAAGCCCAAGTATATCTTTTGTGCATCGCCACTCTTGCTGTCCAGCGGATAATTGCCATCCGCAATCAGTATCTGATCTCCATGACCGCATAAGGATAGCGATGCGAGGATCTGAGGATGAATACAGCCCGTTATCAGCATAAATATATTCCTCTATTTCTCGCTGTCGCGCAGCTGTCCCAATGCACCACCGGGGTGGCGCATGACATATTCATCGGGACTCAGACTGCGTTTATCCTGTAAAACTACGGAGAGGGCTTGCAGCACCAGAGTTTCCACAAGGATAGATGTTCTCGGTGCACGATTCATAGGTCCTCCCTCATTGGTTATCCCGGCGTGCAAATCAGCATCTGCAAAAGTTGAAAGCCAGGATTGTGGATTGCCCGTAACAGAAATCACTTTGCACCCGTTGTTGCGGACAGCCATGGCAGTTGTTTTCATTTCGCTTGTTTCACCGCTGTTGGATATGCAGATAACCACATCTCCCGCGACGAGTTGCCCGCAGGAACCATGGACGGCTTCAGTACCATGCAAGAAATAGGTTGGAGTGCCTGTAGAGGAATAAAGCGATGCGATATAATTGGCAACATGACCCGGCTTTCCTATGCCGGTGACATGTAGCCTTCCACCATGTTTTTGCGAATCCCAAATCAGTTCAGCAGCGCGCTGCATACTAACCTCATCGATGTTTTCAAACGCATTCTCCAGTTCAGTCCGAGCTACTTCCAAAAATCTATGGATTGCATCCATATTTAAACCTTCCTTTCTGTCGGCTTAGTTTGAGCGCAATACATTAAAACTCTTTATGTCATGGCCAAGGTTTTTCATCAATGATAGGACTTCTTCCAGAGTTGGTAAACTTGGCTGCGCACCCATTTTAGAAACGGTGATGGAGCCGGCACAATTCGCAAAGAGAAGCGCTTTTTCAGGCGATATTCCCAAACAGGTTGCCGTGCAGAAAGCACTCACGAAACTGTCTCCCGCTGCCGTTGGGTCAACCACATTCTCACTTTTGATACAGGGGCTGACAATAAACCGCTGATTAGAGGCCAATACGGCGCCGGCTTCCCCTCGGGTAATCAACACATTCTCAACACCCCTATCCTGCAAAATAGATGCAGCTTTGCGAGCGCTTTCTTCATCGACCACTGTGACGCCTGTTAAATCCGCTGCTTCATGCTCATTTGGAGATATATAGGTAAGGTAGGAAAGAAGCGAGGCTTTTAAAGACGCTGATGGAGCAGGATTCAGCATGACAGGCACACTTTTGTCATAGGCATATTGAGCCACCAGCTCGTTAATATTCATAGGTATCTCAAGCTGTAAAATGACCATGTCATATTGGGCTATCTCTTCTTTTAAGAAATGGATGTCTTCGGGTATTATGCGATCATTTGCGCCGGACACAACGATGATACGGTTTTGTGACGAATGTTCTTTCACTTCCAGCTGCACGTTCCCTATAGCTGAGGAGACCTCTTTTGTCTGCAAGACATGCTGCGCGCTCACGCCAGCCGCCATGATGGATTGGATCATTTGACGACCAAAATCATCTTCTCCGACTTTACCTAACATAGTAACGTCAGCACCCAGACGCGCAGCCTGCACAGCCTGATTAGCACCTTTCCCACCCGGGGCTGTGGTGAAATTGCTGCCCAGAACTGTTTCTCCGGCATTTGGAAAGCGCGGTGTGGAAACTATCAGATCCATCACAAAACTGCCGACAACGAGAATTTTTGGTTTTTGTTGAGGTAACATCTGTGCCATATTTTCTCCTATACTAAATTTGCTCAAAATACTTATTATGTTCAAAGATTATCATAGACTTCTAGTCTTTACAACAATTTATTCTTTGGCTTGATGTATCCAAGAATATTTTATATAAAGCCTATCGAAAATCTATTTCATATCATGTGTCACAATGCCACGACCGCCAGGTGAGATGTGGTGCGAAAGTTGTAGCCTGCAAAGCTTTGGACTATACTGGTATTCCAGCTGCAGACTTTAAATGCATCAAAAGACAGAAAAGAGCTTTAAAAGGATAAATGAACAATCATTCAGCACATGACGAAAAATTTATTAAAATGACTCAAGCGCCTATAAAAGGGCTTATCGTCCGCATGGCCATCCCGACTATCATCTCCATGCTGGTCACATCGATATACAACATGGCAGACACTTTTTTTGTGGGACAGATGCACAATACCAGCGCAACGGGTGCCATCGGCATTGTTTTCCCGTTGATGGCGATTATTCAGGGGATTGGTTTTACCTTTGGGCAGGGTTCGGGCAATTCGATGTCCCGAAGCCTTGGAGCACAGGACCGCGAGTCTGCGCAGAGAATATCGGCCACAGGGTTTTACAGCGCGTTTTTCACCGGTATACTTCTAGCCCTATTTGGTCTGGTCTTTAACTCTTCGCTCATGAGCCTGCTTGGTTCAACACCAACGATTTTGCCTTATGCTCAGGAATATGTGCGTTTGATTTTGCCCGGCGCACCCTGGCTGATGGCATCTATAGTGCTTAACAACCAACTCAGGCTGCAAGGGAGTGCTTTTTTTGCGATGATTGGCATCGGTTTTGGCGCACTGCTGAATATTGCACTGGATCCTCTATTTATTTTTACATTTAAAATGGGGGTGTCGGGAGCGGCATTGGCCACCTCCATCAGTCAGTTCTTTAGCTTCTGGATTCTTCTGGCTGCTACTAAAAAAGGCGGAAACATTGTACCCAAACTGCGAAATCTCAGAATTAAAAAAGAACAGTATGCAGAGATCCTGCGCGGCGGTTTGCCATCATTCTGGCGGCAGGGTCTGGGCAGCATTGCCTCTGTCATGCTCAATGTGGCAGCCGGCACATATGGAGACTGGGCGATTGCAGGGATGACCATCGTGACACGGACCATGATGTTTGCCGCATCGGCCATAATTGGTTTTGGTCAGGGGTTTCAGCCAGTATGCGGCTTTAGTTTTGGGGCGGGTCTTTACGCTCGCGTCAGGAAAGGGTTCTTTTTTACGTTTCAGGTTATGCTGATCTGGATGCTGATGATTTCAGTTATTGGTATCGTCTTTGCTCCCCAAATTGTATCACTTTTCTCACAGGATCAGGCGGTTATCCAGTTTGGCTCAACGGTACTGCGTTATCATTGTTACGTTTTCCCCCTGATGGCTCTGCTGTTCGCCAGCAATATGATGCTTCAAAATATCAATTTCGCTTTTCGGGCATCCTTTTTGTCAATGGCGAGGCAAGGAATTTTTTTCATACCGGCCATTCTAATCCTGCCAAGGCTCTTTGGAATTACCGGGCTTCAAGCCGTTCAGCCGGTAGCCGATGTATGCGCTTTCTTGTTGACAATACCTGTGATAAAGCCTGTCTTACATCAATTAAAACATGCGGAAAAATTAAATGTCTCACTAAACAATCAAGTATAGATTAATCTATAAGCCATAGAGA
>JAAZEI010000216.1 GCA_012512355.1 Clostridiales bacterium
CATCTACCCAGTATGGGAAAAGCTCAAGCTGATAAAGGGCATCAAGGTGTCCCTCAAAGGTATCACAGCGGCAGCCGGCGGGCTCATTGCCGCAGCTGGCGTCATTCTGATGCACAAAAACGGATGGTCCCTGCTAAATTTGACGGTGGTGCTGATCACAGTGGGGCTCTTGCTGACGAAAAAAATACCGACGCCCCTGATTGTGGCAGCGGCTCTGGCCGCAGGTTTTCTTTTATAGTTTTCTTCCAGGGCTTTGACATCCTCCCCGGATACACTTAGAATACTCGCAGATAGATATAGCTGGGAACAAGGAGTGCCAATACAGCTCGCTGCTTTTTCCCAAGGGCTGCAGCCCGCTCATCATGATGGTTAAGATGAGGAAAGGACGACACCATATGATACGCATACCTTTTGAAGCGGCAAAAGACGAACTGCGCAGGGTCCTTCTGTCGCGGGATTGCTCCGCAGACAAGGCGGATACGGTCAGTCATGAGATGGCGCGCAACTCACTTGATGGGACCTATTCCCACGGCATCAACCGGTTTTCAAGGCTTGTCCGCAATATCGATGAGGGCATCGTGCAGGTGGATGCCCATCCCAGCCTCATCCATGCCTTTGGCGCGATTGAGAATTATGACGGCAATCTGGGGCTTGGCATTGTGAATGCCCAATTTGCCATGGGGCGGGCGATCGAGCTTGCGCGCACGCATGGGATATCCCTGGTGGCGCTGCGAAATACCAACCACTGGCTCCGCGCTGCCACCTATGGGTACCAAGCCTGCGAGGCCGGCATGGCGGCGCTGTGTACCAGCAACACAATGCCCAATATGCCCACCTGGGGCGCTGTGGATGCCAGGCTGGGCAACAACCCGCTGACCCTGGCTTTTCCCCGAGCCAAGGGCCATGTCATTGTAGACCTTGCCATGACGCAGTATTCCTACGGCGCCATGGAAGCGGCGCTGCTGGCGGGAAAACAGATGCAGGCAGACGCAGGCTTTGACAGGCATGGCGCACTAAGCCGCGATCCAAAGGAAGTTATTGCATCCAGGCGTCCCGTGCCCATGGGCTGCTGGAAGGGTGCCGGGCTGTCAATGTTGCTGGATGCCTTTGCCGGGTGCATGTCGCTGGGCAGCATGGTGGCCGGCATCGGCCGTCTGCCGGGTGATGAGCATGGGGTATCGCAGCTGTTTATCGCTGTCAATTATCGGATGATTGCCCCGGCAGACCAATCCGAGGCCATCTTGGATGACGCGGTGGACTGGCTGCTGGCATCGCAGCCTCAGGAGGAAGGCAGACAAATTGTCTACCCCGGCCAAAGGGCTGCGGCATGCCAGGGGGAGAATCTGCGACTTGGGATTCCTGTGGATGAGAGGATTTGGCAGGAAATAAAAAGTCTGGCCTAAACTAAAATCATGATACAGTCTGATGAACTTTGCTGCCATAGCATGCCTACCCCATACCGGACATATTTTTCCTAAACGCTTACTCAAAGTACTTTAGCTAAAAAGCTATTTTTTGCACTCAAACCTTAGTGATGACACAGAAAGGATGTATATGATGAAATCTCCCATTCGTTTTGGGGTGCTGGGCTATGCCGGCATCGCCCAAAAACACCTGATCCCCGCCATGATGGAGGCAAACAACGCTGTGCCCTATGCCATCGCCTCCAGGAGCGAAGAAAAGC
>JAAZEI010000217.1 GCA_012512355.1 Clostridiales bacterium
ATTATTTTAAGTTTGTATCATATGACCATAGGAGTAAGCTATCAAAAAAGGAGACTCTTATGGACAAGATTAAGTCAGAGCAAGGATATGGCGTGCAGCGGCTGCAGTCAAAGGACGCTCGCAGTGCCATTGTACAACGTTTGGCAGTTGACTTCAATTTAACTCCCATCATTGCTGAAGCTTTTTATCAGCAGTTTTCCATGTATTACCAAGAGCATGCAAATGTGTCGCTCTCCAGCGGGGAAATTGCCTATGAAGCAGTTTCCGCAGAAGAACCTGCTGGAAAACACATTCGGCTCACCAAAAAAGTTACCGTCAGATTGAAACTTATCGATTTCAATTCTGACCTACAAGCCTTGGCCGAGTACGGCCTGGCCGGATTAAGACAACATCGTCTGGCCCGCTTAACTCGTCAAGCTTATGATCAAGGTGCGCTTTTAAGCTATGAAGATCTGGCCATGATTTTAACCACCAGCCCGGCAACTGTCCGCAGAGACGTATCTGCTCTCAACCACAACGGCATGTTCGTCATCACGCGTGGTACAAAGCTGGACATGGGTCCGGGACTTTCTCATAAAACTACGATCATCGACTATTACTTCAAGGGCTACAGCTTCACAGAAATCGAACGCATTACAAATCACAGCGAAGTAAGCGTCAAGCGTTATCTTGCTGACTTTGTTCAGGTAGCCGCACTTTACAAGCAGCAGTTTACTGCAAACCAAATCCGGCTGATTGCCCAGAAATCGGATCGACTAGTTAGAGAGTATATTGAGCTCTATAAAACCTATTCAACTAAAGACAATGAGCGCATGGATGACTTGCTCACACCTCAGCTACCTCATCAGGCCGAGGAAAAAAAAAGCGCTCAACTTCGATCCGGAGGTAAAGGAAATGATTAAGCCGCTTAGCAAAGAACAGGTACAGCTCAAAAAACAAAGGCGCTTGAGAGACAAAAGCCTTGAACAACACTTATTGCATAGGTTTCTCAACCACTACGGATATGACAAAGGAGAGATTACAGCCCGTGCCATCATTGACGATATTCTGAATCTGATCGATCATTATTTCCTCGTCTCCAGCATCGATGACGATCTGCATCACCTTCATTATGGACAACTGGTATGGATGGCGGTTCCGGTGGATGAGTATCCCCAAAGAGCGAAATCAATCTCTCAAACTCGCATGAAGCCGGTGGTACTAAGCTTTCTGAGTGACGAAGATATCGATCACATAGCTCACGGGTTTGACTCCACCTCTCTGCGCAAGAAAAGGCTCGCCAGGTGGGTGGATCAGGCCTTTGATCAAGGTGCACTGCTTACACAGCTTGACCTTAGCTGTTTACTGGGTGTTTGCGATGCTGTTGTCAGCAAATATGTAAATGAAATCCAAAGCAGCGGGAAAATACTGCCTACCCGTGGCAATATTCATGATCTGTCAGGAGCCATTACCCATAAACGCGAGATCATTACTCTCTATCTGGAAAACTACCTTACCCCAGAAATAGCAATCAAAACTAATCATAGTAAGGAGGCTGTAGATAGATACATCAAAGACTACCACCGCGTTGAGACACTATGGAAACACGACATTACCGATCTGGAGCAAATCAGCCATCTCTCGAGATTGTCAAAGAACGTGGCACAGCAATACATTGACCTGCTTCCTGAGAAACTACTCAAAAACCATAATGCGAAACTGGTTGACATCGAAAACCCAATCAACAAACTTGGCAAGTCCGGTGAAACGGAAGCAGGCTCTGCTGGGGAGCAACCTGCCAGGGATAGCCGGAAACAAAATGAGTAAGGGCACGATCTTTCGACCGTGCCCACGTTCTCATTTTGGTAGATGCCTAAGAAAACCCATATTTTACAAGGCCTTAAGACATCCTATAGTCATTTGATACTATTTTATCAGACTCAGTTTTTTACTGAAAGTAGCATCTTTGACGCGTACCCTCAATAAATACACTCCCGTTCCCACTCAGTTACCGTTTTGATCCTGGCCATTCCACACAATATGATGTTCGCCGGAGTCAAGATATCCTTTATGCAGATCATAGACGCGTTGACCTTTCAAATTGTATATGGCAGCGTCCACATTTTGGGCTTCAGGGTTGTTCAAATAGATGGTGGTTGTGGGGTTAAAGGGGTTTGGATAGCTATTCAGCGTGAAGCGCAGGGGGCTGGTTTGGTCTTCATTGGCTGATATGGGAGATAGAAAGACATAGCCATTTTGGATGTCCGTAATCTGTGTCAGATTATAATGGAAATCGCTGATGATAACTTGCGCCATTTCAATGGTATCGGTATTGCCAATGGCTCTGAAACTTAGCTTCATCAGAG
>JAAZEI010000218.1 GCA_012512355.1 Clostridiales bacterium
ATGATTTGCTTCTCCCACAGCCATTCCCACCGGGGAATATACAGATGGCGATCTTGCTGGCCGGTCTCTTGCTCAATGCCTACGGTGCTTGTGTGATGGCATTGTGATCTTTGTTTTAATGACAAAATCTATTCATCATAAATAAGAACATAAGAAAAATCAGAATAAGTAATGGAAAGGGGTTAATATTACTCAATCATTAATGTTTTGATACGTCGGTACATTAACTGATTCGAATAGTATCCCCCTGACCGAAAGGAAAAAGCTTTGAAACGCCAATTAATCCTTACCCCCATTTACCTGTTAATACTGCTCTGCACCTTTTTTCTGTTGCCCTCCGGGTTTGCCGGGGCAGATACAGTGAATGCGGGGGCGGCTTTTGACTATCTCATCCCCTCCCACAGCAGCATCCCGCAGAATCAGTTGGATGATTATGTGGTCGACCTGATGCTCAAGCAGAATAGAGAGCTGATTGTCTCGCTATACGCTGATGAGGGAGAGGGCAAGGCGCTAATAGTCTGGCACCTCAAGCGCGAGCCGGGCACGGCCACCTCCTTCAACTGGGACGGCGTGTATGGCGGCAAGCTCATAGCGCTCGGTGACTACAGATTTAGTTTTGCAGCCGGGGCTGAGACGAGGGTTTTTCCCTTCACTGTGACAGCCCCCGAAGAACCCCTGCCCCTGCAGATCACCGGGGAAGGCGGCTTTTTGCCCCTGAGCACGGAAATGAGTGACATATGGGAGACCATGATGGCCCCGATCCCAGTGGCAGATGCCGGAGCGCTTTATCACCAGCCTCTTTATGATGCGCCGGGCGGCAAAAAAATAGGCCATGTCCATGGCAGTACAGCAGGGCTGGTCATTTTGGGTCTAAATGGTGATGGCTATGCCCGGGTGGGTGCCTTTGCGACGGAGGATGGCAGCTATATCGAGGGCTATATGAAACAGAAAAAACTTAAGATGGTCAGACCCAATACGCAGTATGGCTTGCTGATTGATAAAAAAACACAGACAATGAGCATCTATGCCGCAGATGAGAAAGAAGAGTCCGGCCTGCGCCTTTTAGGCACTCTGCCTGTCAGCACCGGCCTGATGGACCCGGGCAAGATGTACAGAGAGACGCGGGCCGGTGCATTCGTCACCCAAAAACGGATGCCCTCCTTCACCAGCAATGGCTTTCACTATGACTACGCCATCCGCATTGACGGCGGCAACCTGCTGCACGAGGCAGGTCACAAACTCGTCGACAGACAAAAAGATTTCAGCGAGCAGGCCCCGCTGCTGGGCTTAAAAGCTTCAGCCGGCTGTGTGCGCATCGACCCTATCCTAAGTGAAGACGGCCTGAATGCCCGGTGGCTGTGGGAGCATCTCCCTCGCCACACGAAGGTGATGGTGCTGGATGACCCGGATGCCCGCATGGCGCGTCTGGTGACCTTGGGCGAACGCCCGCAGTCTGCCACCCCTTTACAGCCCCAGCCCAATCCGACAGCGCAAACTGAGCCCTTTGTAGTGGAGAAAATTGGGGAAATCCAGGACACAAGCGCTGCTGTGGCCTTTGATACCGCGGTGGTGCCTATTAATACCATCACCCTGATCATGACCTTTATGGGTGACTGCATTATCGGCAGCGAGGAGAAAAGCCGCAAACTGCCTGAATCCTTCGACAGTACGATTCTGAAAAAAGGTTATGCCTGGCCTTTCTCGGGCGTGCAGGACATTTTAAAAGAAGACGACCTGAGTATCATCAACTTTGAAGGCGTCCTCAAGAACGATACGCGCGGCAAGGTAGATGGCCGGCTGCACTGGTTCCGTGGGCCTGTCGACTTTGCCAGGGTATTGCCCGCGGGCAGCATTGAGATGGCTGGCCTGGCCAATAACCACATGCGCGATTATGGCAGGGGCGGACACACCGGTACAAAGAAAGCCATTGAAAAAGAAAGCCTTGCCACCTTCGGCTACTTCGATACCCACATTCATGAGCACCAGGGTCTCAAAATCGGGTTTGGGGGCATCCGCGAAACAGTCTGGCGGCAGAAGCCTGAGCTGCCAAATGAAGAGATTGCAGAACTCAAAGCGGCCGGTTGCAACTACATTGTCTACACCATCCACGCGGGACAGGAGTATAACAGGCAGCATACCGCCTTGCAGACCAAGATGGCTCATGCCATCATCGATGCCGGGGCCGACCTGATCATCGGCGCGCACCCCCATGTGGTACAGGGCATCGAGCAGTATAAGCAGGGGCTGATAGTATACTCGCTGGGCAACTTCACCTTTGGCGGCAACCTGAAATTGACCGAGTTTGACGGCCTGATGGTGCAGGTCGTGATCCAATTTGAAGGAAACCAAGCGAAGGAAACAAGTTTAAAGCTCATCCCTGTGCTGACGACCGGCACGATGCCCGAGAATGATTATCGCCCCATTCCTGCCGAAGGGAAGGACAAGGCACGGATTCTCAAGCTGATCCAAAATGACAGTAAGGGAATAAAAATTGAAGATGACATACACTTTGTGCATGAAATAGGGATTGAAAAGGGTGAATAATGGAAATGAAAAAAAGTATACCCACATTTGGTGACAGTGCATCTTCTCTTTGGTTTGTCACCAAATGTGATAGATTTAATGCATCAATATCAGATTGTATTGCCATTACACCATTTCTGTATTCAGAGATTTTCTGATTACATTTCTTGTAATCCA
>JAAZEI010000219.1 GCA_012512355.1 Clostridiales bacterium
CACCCAGGGCCTTGCCTTTGATATCCCAAAGTGCCTGGTCAATGCCTGCAATCGCGCTCATGACTTCCGGGCCGCCGCGGTAAAAGCCGCCGCGGTACATCACCTGCCACAAATCTTCAATCCGGCTGGGATCTTTACCGATGAGGGTATCTCGAAATTCATTGACAGCAGCGCGGACTGTATCTGCCCTGCCTTCAATGACAGGCTCTCCCCAGCCATCAATGCCCTCATCTGTTGTTATCTTCAAAAACAACCAGCGAGGCGGTACCTTGAACAGTTCCATCCCGGTAATTTTCATAACAAATCTCCCTTCCCTATTCAGTCATCAACACAAAAGATCAGGGTGTCGCTGTACCTGTTATTGATCCGGAAACACTTTGCCAAGCAGCTGTACATATTCCTGCATCGCCGGATATTCATCAAGGACAGTCAATGCGTTTGCGATACCCGTATAATACCATTTATGCTCGCTCTTGTCTTTTTGATTGAACCTTTCCCACAGGGAATCACCGAACATTAGCTCGTCCCGGTACATTGCCCGCAGGTTGCTGAGCTTATCGCCCAGTGTCAAAATCTTATGCTCCTTGCTGCAAAAGGGATCGTTCAAACCATCCAGTGTCATCCTCTTGCGATCTTTCCAGCTCCCGGCGGCATCTTGCTGCTTTATTTCACTTTCTTCCATCACCAGACTGGAAATTTTCTCTCCAAATAGGTCATGAAGCAAATCGGGACTGACCCCTTCGCAATCCTCCAGTGTATCGTGCAGTACGGCGGCCGCAATCACCTGTCTGTCCTCCGTCATGGCAGCTACAATGGCGGCAGCCTCCAGGGCATGAACGATATAGGGAATGTTGCTCCCTTTTCGTACCTGACCGCTGTGCTGTTGTGCCGCAAAACAAATGGCTTTGGCTAAAAGATCGTCATAATTATTTTCTGTCATATGTCCCTCGTTTGTCTTTGGTCAGGAAGCATTCTGAATATACTCCTTTATTAACCGACAATGTTTTGCGCGAGCCCTCTTTCATTGATTTCAAGCTCCGCCAAGTCGATGTGGGGCGTTTCACTCATCCCTATCATGCGTGGTATGGCATATTGGCCGGACCTGCGCTCCATGCTGACAGTGGTGATCGAAGAGCAGGCCTGCCACAGCCCGGCCCATGCCGCCTGATAGGGGAAATTCAGCAGATGCGCCAGCCAGGAAGTCCCAAGACCCTGGTGGCAGAAGACCGCCACACGGTCATCACTGGGACGATTCACACGGTACAAAGCGCCTTGGCGTTCATAGCCATGGTCTTTGAGCAGCGCGTCAGAGCCTTCCTCCATCTCCCGGATGAGGGCCGCGAAACGCGGATCGTCGAAATATTTCTGGTCCTTCCACCCTTCATATCGAGGAACGGGCTGCAGCGCATAGCTCACTTCGCCCGGCAGGGTAAAGGGCGCTGCTCGGCCAAAGCCTTCAATGTCATAATAAACGCCTGTGAGTTCCCTTGCCCAAGGCAGCACCGAAACCGGAAGTCCCAGTTTTTTAGCGCTTGGCATGGAGGTTTCTCTCGCGCGCCCAAGCGGTGATGTATACAGGTGGGTCAAGCCAAGGCGGGGAAGATAGTCTGCCAGCGCTTCAGCCTCCTTCTTCCCTAGTTCTGTAAGAGAATCCTTCTCATAATCAGGATCGCCGTGCCGAATGATATAAAGCCGCATCACTTTTCCTCCAATATTTCATTTAAAATAAGCCCCTTTGCATCCGCCGGACCATCAATACTGAGCAATCTGCATACAGTCGGCGCAAACTGGGGCAAGGTCGTCCTGTGGGTGACTCGCAGGCCCTGTTCGATGCCTTTTCCGTAAAATGCACAAAAGACATGCATGATGCTTTCTTCCATGCCTGCGTGGGAGCCGCCCAAAAATTCATTGACTTCAACGCCGCCCAGAAAATAGGGTGAGCGCGACACAGCGTACACATCACAGAAGCCTTTCCATGAACCGTAGGCTTGCTGCTGTTGCTCATCAAGACAGCGGTCAATAAAAGCGAGGCTGCGAATGGATTTAAGAACACGTTTTCTGATCTCTGCATCAGGTGCCTGCAAATAATACAGCTGGGCCTGCGTCCCCATCAGCATGACAAGAGCCTGAGCATCTGCCGGCACTGTGTCGTGCATGCTTTTGAGAAGATAGGCATCAAGCCCTGCACTTCTGATGGCTTCCATCAGCTCAGCCCCGCGCGGCACCCTCGCCTCTTCCCTGCTAACACCAAAAGCAGCAGTGGCATAAGGCATGCCGCCGTGGTCAGCCGCCAGCGCAAAGGTCGTGTCCGGCAATTCCAGCAGTTTTCCCAGGGCTTTGTCCATCCGCTGCACGGTATAGACCAGGTTTTCGTACCATTGGTCCAAGGTTTTTGCGCGCTGAAGCTGCGGATAAGGCAATCTCTCCCCGTTATGGCAGACTGTGTCAATGTCATCCGCATAAATGGACAGAAAGTTTGGCCTCTTTTGTATGGTGACCAGGACATCCCCCGAAGGAACTGCCTCACCCTCCAGGTAACTCAGCAGCAGCTCCACCCGGGTTTCAAAATTAGGCAGGCTATTTTGGATATAGGGATTGCTGGCATCACCCGGTACACAGCCGCGATTTTCAAAATACCAGCCATGCACCGAGGCGCAGGAAAGTCCCCGGCGAAGGGCTGCCTCTGCGATACTCTCGCATAGGTTCAGGCGGCCGGTCATCACAACTTTCTTTGTGTTCTTATCAAAATAAGCATAGCAGTTTCCCGTTTTCTCAGGCCAGGCGCCTGATACCAAGGTCTGCTGCATGGGGTTGGTGATGGCAGGGATGCCGCAATAATGGTTTTCAAGGCTAGCTCCAAGGGCAATCATGCGGTCAAGGTTTGGCGTCCCCGCCCCAACAGTTCTCGCTTTTTCATACCAATGTCTGGAAAACCCATCCCAGTTGATGTATAGAAACATGGATTTCCTTTCTGATGAATAGTATTATTTTACGGCGCAAATCTAAAAACAGTTATTTTTCCATTTCTTTAAGTCAGGTTCTGTTCCTCAAAAGCTCAATATACATTAGTTTTGGCATCGCACAAAAACTATAGCTTACCTCATGACAATATGCAATCAAACAAGAAAACAACCCTTTCGGAGCAAATGGGTGTGCATTGTAAAAAACTATCCCCTGACGAATGCATCAAGAGATAGCTATGTTATAAAAAGCAAAAACGGACAATAAAACTTCTTCTCCTTCATTCCTTTATCCTTTAAATTTCCTCAGCTACTTCTTTCTTTAGCAAATCCATGACCTTGAAGGCAGCGTCCCTGTCCAAAACAACCATTCCCTGGGGAAGCAATTTCATGACAGTCGCCGGGATCTGCTCTGTTGGCGGTGTTCGATAAATCTTTTCGATGATGTCTGCTTTGTGAGGCCCACCTGCCTGTAAAATCACCCTGCCTGCACCAAACATATGGTGAACTCCCAGCGTGATGCCTCTTGTAAGTGTCATACCGCCCTTGAAATATTTCTGACCGACCTGCATGGTGGTGTCATCGAGCTCAACCACCTTTGAGTACTGTGAAAAGTTACTGCCTGGCTCGTTGAGACCCAGATGGCCATTCATCCCCAAGCCTAATAGCATGACATCGATGCCGCCATTGGCAAAAATGACGTCATCAACTGCCTGGCAGGCAGCATCAAGGTCATCTGCATGGATATCGAAGCGAGTCACGCGTTCATCAGGGATATCCAAGGGCTCATAAAAATTCTTTCGCATGAAAGCATCGCAGTTCTCACTTTCATCAGCAAGATCCAGCCATTCGTCCAGCGCCACAAAACGAGATTTTGAAAAGTCAACTTCATTTTTATCCGACATCCTTTTTAATATGCGGAATGTCTCAAGCGCGGTACTTCCGGCAGGTAAACTGATTAAGGCATCGGGCTTATCGCGCACAGCCTGCGCCACCAGCTGGGCGCTTTTGCGGCTCATCGATTCAAAGTCATCTTCCAGGTAGGTTTTTGGAAGTCTCAAGGGCATCACAGCACCTCGCTGCATGGCAGTCGCTTCCATACAATGGGCCATATCACCCGTTTTTAGATTGTGGGCAATGCAGGCTTTACAATTTCCATGGTATTTGCAGATGATATAAGGACAGGTACAGCGCATATTCAATTTATCCTTTCACGGCGCCCATCGCCAGGCTTCTGGTAACATTCTTGCTCAAAAAGGCATACATAACCAAAGTGGGCAGCGTAGCTGCTGTCAGACCAGCACCAATAATGCCCCACTTGGTAAAATACTTGCCCACCATGTCATTGACGCCTACTGTCGCAGTTTTTATTTTATCAGAACTGATAAAGGTGATTGCCAGCATCAATTCATTCCAGGATGACAAAAAGGTGAGGATCGCCACTGTCGACAAAATGGGAGCTAACATCGGCAGTATGATCTGGTAAAATATGCGATAGATGGAGGCACCATCAATGAAGGCTGCCTCCTCCATTTCCCGGGGCAAGGCCTCCAAAGTGCCTACCATGAGCAGAATCGCCGTGGGCATGGCAAAGGCCACATAAGGCAGCACAAGCGCCCAGTAGGTATCCATAACAAACTGCAGATTTAGGTACAAAGGCAGCAGCACCGCATGGATGGACAGCATCATCCCAATTAAAAAGATGGTATAGACCACCTTGCTGAGTTTCCACTTCATACGCACAATGGCGTAAGTTGCCATCGCTGACAACAGCAATGTGAAAAAAATGGTCAGGGAGGTCACAACGACACTGTTAAAAAGGTAGGTGCCCATGTTGCCTTTGGCAAACACCTCCGTGTAATTCGACCATTTCCAATTTTGGGGCAGTCCCACGGTGTTGCCGCCAAAAATCTCTGCATTGGTTTTTAGTGAAAAGGTCACCATCCAGTACAGCGGGAAAATCTGAATGATGGTTACTAAAAATAGAAATGCCGTCATCAAGGGATGATTTTTCCCTGACAGCTTACTTTTGGCCCAGGGCCGTTTGCTGATTCTGCTCATTTGTTGATCAGATTTTATTGTTTTTTTGTCTGCCAATTTATTCACGCCAAATCCTCTCTGCGCCCTGAAAATATTTTCTGTACCAGCAGCGTAAACACCAAACACTCGACCACAATTAAAATTGCAATAGCGCTTGCATACCCATACTCGTTGGTGGTAAATATTTTGGTGAACATTAACAGGGAGGGCACAACCGAGGCCTGTACAGGACCGCCCTTGGTCAAAATATAAATCATATCAAAGGATTTGAGCGAGCCTATGATAGCGAAAATGACAGTAGCTTTGATCATCGGAACGATCTGAGGGATGATGATGCGAAATACCAACTGTATCTTACTGGCACCGTCTACGCGGGCAGCTTCCAAAACATCTTCACTGATGGACTTTGCTGAAGAATAATAGAGCAGCATATGATAGCCGATATACTGC
>JAAZEI010000220.1 GCA_012512355.1 Clostridiales bacterium
GGCCAGTGGATACCACCACGAGCAGCGTCCAGGAAGAAATGGCCGACAAGGTTACAAAATCCACCTGATCGGGTGAAACCTTGGCGTCACTTAATACTGCCTTGACAACTTCAGCCCCCATATCCCCTACGCTTGTTTCAGACAAAGCACCCAAAAAAGAGCCCACGGCCGTGCGTCGGCCCGAAATAATATATACCTTTTGCATTGTAATCCTCCCCTTATCTTCCGCATCTGGACCGCAAGGTCATTCAAACATGGAAGGTGATTCATATTGTATGTTTAATATACACGATAAAAGCTATATGTAGAATGGATAAACTGGACATAGATTTATACATCATCAAAGCTAATTGATTATATTTTGACAAGATGTTTTGGCCTTTGACAGCCTGCGCTGCGGCCTTTATAATAAAAAAACCAACATCGAATATATCCTGGTAGTGAACTTTAAAGGAGAAAAAATTATGCCAAGCCATTCACCCATCGGATTTTTTGACAGCGGCATCGGAGGCCTGAGCGTACTGCAGCAGGTGCGCAGGGTTTTGCCCAATGAAAATTATCTGTACTACGGCGACTCGAAAAATGCCCCTTACGGCATCAGGGAACCGCAGGATATCCTGGAGCTGACATCAAGCGCTGCCGAATATTTGATGGGGCTTGGCATCAAGGCACTGGTAATTGCCTGCAATACCGCGACGGGCGTGTCGCTTCAGACGCTCAAAAATAAACTGCCCATCCCGGTGCTGGGCATTCAACCGGCACTGGAAGAGGCGCAAAGGCTTAGAAAGAATGGCAAAGTCCTGGCGCTGGCCACCCCCGCCACTTTCAAGACTGAGCGGTTCAAGACGATTTATCAGCAGCATGGAGATGAAGTCATTGTCTTGCCGGCACCTGGTTTGATGGATTTTGTGGAAAAGGGAGAACTGACAGGCGACAAGCTGGATGCTTTTCTCTTTGCTTTGTTTCTTCCCTATGAGCACACCCCCATTGATGTGATTGTCCTGGGATGCACCCACTATCCCTTCTTGAAAGGAGCCATCGCCAAGTATTTTCCCTCCGCCCGGCAAATCGATGACAGTCCCCGTGTCGCAGGGGAATTGCAGGATATTCTGCAAACAAAAAACCTGCTGAATCTGCAGCAGGCGAAGGGGGAACTTGAAGTGATGTCTTCAGGCGGCGACGAAGCGGTCCGGAGGATGCGCAGCCTGTACAATGCCTTTGATGCTTGAGTCTACCTGAGATGACAGGCTCGGCTCATATCTAAAACCGCATACCCTCCAGGTGCATCAGGGCGCGCTGCTGGATGCGGTAGCATTGGCGGGGACAATAGCCCATCACTCGGGCGGCATCTTCCATGCGCATCAGGGAGAGGTACAGCAATTTGAGTATCTGCCGCTCCTCCGCGTCTGGCAGGCGGTCAATAAAATTCTGGACACGGCGGCGCGTCATGCGGTTAATTTCATAGGCCTGATGAATCTGCGCTTCCAGCGCTTTTGTCTGTTTTTGGTGTTCCTGCAATCTTTTGGATGCAGGCATGCCGCTTAAGATACCCTGCAGGCGAATGAGTTTGCCAATCTGATCGTTTGAATCTTTTACGCTTGTCAAAAATTGCTTTGCCCTCAAACCTGCTGCTCCTTTTCAAGCAAGGCACTGAGCCTTTTTATCTCATCACGGTTCAGTTTTATCTCCCCCCGCAGTCTTTTGTTAAGCGCGCTGACGCTCAGATTCAGAGCGCGGGCAGCCCCTGCACGGCTGATGCCGCGCAGTGCCAGCTGTGCCGCCCAATAGGGATATATCTTTTCGCCCTTGCCCTTCAAATTGTCTCCTCCTCTTAACGAGAACACGCGTTCCCTTATTGGGTTTAGTATAAGCAGGGGCATCGGTGCTGTCAACGCTGGGAAGGAGATTGGATTCTAAACGTGGTTTTTCCCCCTGGGACCCATTTTAAAACAGCCAAAAAGGCACCTCACCATGAAAAGGACGCAAGGGATTGCTGTATTTCATTTTTGGTTGAGGCGGACAGAAAATTTTCTTGAATTGGTTGATTGCAGACTGATAAGTATCCGAACCTGGGTATTATCCATTGACAGTATATACCCGCTACAGGAGGCTGGCATGAAAAAATACAGACGCACCCGCAGGTTTTGGATCATCGGTCTTGGCGCATTGGGCCTGGCGGCGGCGCTGCTGTTGCTGCCCTATTTTATTCCGCTTTCCCAGGCCTCGCAGACCCTCCAAGGCTTAAAACAAATGCCTTTCTCAAACAGTGAAGTGATTGATATTGCGTGCAACAGTTTTCATTATCGGATGTACCCGGCTTTGGCAGACAGCGTGAAGGGCAAAGTGCTGCTGGTGCATGGTCTGGGAGGCTCGACCTTTTCCTATGAAGAGTCAGCCCCGCAGCTTGCCCGGGATGGCTGGCTCATCTTATCTGTTGACCTGCCGGGTTTTGGCTACAGCAGCAGAAACCCGAATTACAATCATGACCAGGCCAATCGCGCCCTTGATTTGTGGACATTGCTGGATGGCGTGGATTCTCAGCTATCGCCGCAGCTGGCGCAGATGCCCTGGTTTTTGGCGGGTCACAGCATGGGTGGAGGGACAGTGGCCGCGATGGCCATAAAAGATGAGGCGCGCACAGCGGGCCTCATTTTGATAGATCCGGCGCTGTCTGAAGCCGGTGGAGGCAGCATCCTCACACAGTTCCCGCCGGCGGTTCGCTTGATGCAGGTGGCGCTTGAGCGCTTTTTGCTCAGCGAAGCCGGTGTGCGGCGTTTCCTCACCTCTGCCTACGGCCGCGCCCCCACCCCCGAGGAAATCAGCGGCTATCTGGCACCCCTCACCTTGCCCGGTACCGCCAGGATGGCAAAAAATTTATTCAAATCAGCCGACGTTCCGGATGCGGCGCTGCTGTCAAAGACCAGCCTGCCCATCCTGGCAATCTGGGGCAGCCTGGATACCTGGGTGCCCCCCGATGAGTCTCAAAAATTACTCGATATCCGACCTGATGCGGAGATTTATATCATAGAAGGAGCGGCGCACTGTCCGATGGAAACGCACACTCAGGAGTTTGTTCAGATTCTGCTTGATTGGCTCCAAGAACAAACGTTATAAATCACAAAATTTTACTTTTATATGAGGATATCACTCATCTGCCGTCTCTGCTAACCAAAGGCTAAGCGGCAGATTTTCTATTCTTTTGAGAGAATGAGCCCATTCTTGACTCAGATCATTTGTTGAATGCATTCTGTGTTACCTGCATCGGGTCATCTATACTATTTAGATGTCCAATGCCCAGAAGCGTGTGTAACTACTATGGCAATGCAGCTGAAGGTATTCATGAGAAGAGTAAGTATGCCCGTTTCATTGAACTTATCCTCGTTTCATTTTGCTGTATTAAGAATGTGTGGTAGAATCAACCAAACCATAATCGGAAGAAAGCAAAGTACAAAAAAACCATCATTTGAGAGGAAAGACTTAGGGCGGTCAGCTTGATTATAAACAAAAGTTGGCTGATGATCATTGATGGTAATAATTTTCATCAACAGTTCGCCTTGATGGGAATATGCAGATAGCTATCACTCTCTTATCATCTATCCCTAAGGCACCGATCTTCCGTGTTAACATGCGAACGAGGTATGAATA
>JAAZEI010000221.1 GCA_012512355.1 Clostridiales bacterium
AAGCGAAGAAGCGGCTGAAAAACCCGCGCATGGTCTTCAGCAGACTTTTCCTTGTATACTTGCCGCCAAAAGCCGCCTGCGCCAGCCGAGCAGCTCCTGCGAGCTGTGCCCCTTGTGCAGAAAATGGTACAGATAAAAATCGATCAATTCATAGGGGCCGACAATTTCCTCCGTACGCTGAACAATCTCGCCTGATGCGGATGGCAGCAGCTCCGGGCTAATGGGGGTGGCCAAAATGGCCCTGAGGCAGTCACGCAGCCCGGCACTTTGTGCGTCGCTGGCTGCCTGGTCAATCATCATGCGAATGGCGCTCTTATATAAGCCGGCATTGGGGTTGTACATGCTCATGTGATCGCCGCCATAGGTGGTAAAGCCAAGGGCCAACTCACTCATATCACCCGGCCCCAGCATCAGACCGTCATGCATATTGGCCAAATCCATCAATATCTGCGTGCGCTCACGTGCCTGGGCATTCTCAAAGGCCGCATCGGGCCGGCCGCTGTGCCCAATCTCCTTTAAATGCAGCTGAATGCTGGGGGCAATATCAATCTCACGATAGGTGAGGCCCAGGGCCTCCACCAGGTCTCTGGCGCTGTGTCGGGTATGCGCGCTGCTGCCGGGTCCGGGCAGGGCGAAGGGCAGGATGCCTGCTATATCAAAGCCCAATATCCCAAAAGCGCGGCAGGCAAACATAAGCGCCATGGCTGAATCCAGACCGCCCGAAATGCCCAGGGTCAAACACTTCGCGCCGATGCGCCGCAGGCGGGTGGCCAGCGCCTGCGCCCCAATCTCCAGGGCATCGCGGCACCAGCCGACTCGCTGCAGCCCCTCAGGCGGCGCGTAGGGAAAGGCAAGGTCAGGAACAGACGCTTCATCTTGAACTTTATCAATGCTGGGTGCAAAAGGATACACCAGGTCATCGCCAAAGGCTTGATCCCTGTCGCTGCCATATCTTGGCGCAAAGGGATAGACTTTCTGCTCGCCTGCCTGTCCTTTTGAAAAAACAGCTTCCATGCTCACGAATGGATAGGCTGCAAAAGCTGCGTCAAGCGAGAAAGGCTTTGCCAGAGCCGAAATATTGTCACGGTAGGCGATCAGGGCCATCCCATCATAAACAAAATCGGTTGACGACTCGTTTGACCCCGCATTGGCATACAGGCAAAGGCAGCCGGCCCAGGAGGCCTGCGCGAGGGACATAATCCTTGCTTTGGCGCTTGAAGCCAGTGCCGGCTCCGCAGAGGGAAACAATGCCAGGTGAATCCCGCGGCGGGCCATCTTTTCCGCTGCGGCAGCGCTGTCCTGCGACCCGAACATAGATAGGCCCAGCAGGATATCTTCCCTGCCGGGCAAGCTTAAGGGGTTATCATGATAGACAGGGACCGTCTGGCCCCCAATGTCAAAACTGAGGGGAGCAGGTTCAGCCGAAAAATTCTCCGCGTCACGAAAACGAGCCTGCAGCGGCTTTTGCCAGCAGGCAATAAACTGTCCATCCCTGGCCGCCAGCATCAGGCTATACAATCTGCCGCCGCTCATCACGGGGAGACCAAATACGCAAAGCAGCCCCTCTGACGCCTCTGCTATCTTCATCGCGCCGTGCGCTGCCGCGTCCAGCAGCAGGGGCTGGGCGAGAATATCCCCGCCGCTTTGAGCGGTCAGGCACAATTGGGGCAGCAGCAAAAGCTCCGCACCCTTCTGCTTTGCTTCTTTAACCCGGCACAGGATGGCAGCCAGGTTGGTTTTTACATCGCAGGGAGCACCAAAAGCAGGCGCCGCGGCCATCAGCTTAAGCCCCAACATACCTTCCACGATCCTCATGCCCCCCTTTGTTTGCGCAACTCAATATATCGCATCAAGGATATCTGCGCAAGTTAAAAGAGGGTCAAGGATGCACCGTATTCTATTGAAAAATGAAGCACCGCAGCTTACTGAGCGATCAAATCCTCGGATTTTTCTTCTGAAAGCTGCTCCGCCTTCAATTGAATCGCGCCCATGGGCTCGGGCAAATGGCTGATGTCAATTTGATTGATGCGGCAGAAGTGTTCAAACATGTGTTTTGAAAGGTCCTCATCCGCAGTCCCTTTTTTGATTTTCGCGATATCACGCAAAACCTGTGCCGCCTGGGTATTGCTAACATATCTGTACTGGCCTGAGCCCCAAAATGCCCTGGCAGGCTGGCCTTCATTGGCATGATATTCCCAAAACGGCATGGCGTGCGCCTCTGTTTGAGACAGCTCTATTTTATTGTCAGCGCCGGCAGCGACATAGCCCTCTGTATGGGCATCCCCTTCAAAGGCTTTTTCGATGATGAAAGCTGCAAAGATATATCGTTTGTCTTCTCCCTTGTCAGCGGGATCTCTGGTGGTTAGAATGCACAAATTATTGAACGCGACACGCTTAAGTTTCTTTTTGGTTCCTTTGTTGACACCTGTTTGCACAACCCCGGCCGAGGCCTTCCACTCCGCGAGCATTGGGCATTTCTCCCCATCGCGATCATTGCACTTGAAGACCACGCTGTCCCGCTTCAGGTATCTGTTGGAGTGCACTGAAGAGCGAGCCTTCATTTCAGCTTTGAGTGCAATGATGTCAGCTTCCTTGCGCTTCTTCTTTTCCTCCGCGCTTTTTTCAGCGATTTTCTGATCCAATTCGATCTTTTCTTTGAACTGTTTGTCCTTAGTAGATAAAAAACGTTTGAATGAAACCGGGTATATGAATTCCATTTTTTTATCCGCAAACGATACAAGCAAGTACTTGCCGTCAAACTTGGTGATGGTGCCTTCTCCCAAGCTTTTGTGTTTCACTTTTTTCCCGATAATATTTGCCACGATGCCCTCCTTATGGTTGAATCAATAACTGATTGTCATCTGAAAAACTTACATTCGTATCGTCTGAAGGATAGCGCTCATTGGACCTTGTAAATTAAACCAAACCCATTCCTGTCAGCGTTTTAAAAAGACCTTAAATAAATCTTGAGCAGCAAAATCTGTCAGCCCGTCATCGTCCTCTTTTCCAAATCTCATCCCTTGGTACACCAATGAATTGCTGCTGATTGATCAATCGTCAACATACAAACGATGGCTTATGAATAAAGCCGGACAACAGGCAACACTGCCGGCAAACGATGGGGCGAAAAAGAGCCGATAGATTTTCATGCGCTTGTCTTAACCCAAATATAGCACAATGACAGGCATAAAACAAATAAGCTGCCCTATCTAACCAGCCTTCTGTCCTATCTACTCCCCCTGAAAGACCAAATGACAGCGATGTGTCATCACATAAATCACAAAAACAAAGCAAGCATCAATATGTTGGTATAATCATGATGTGCGGACCCGCTGATGATGGTGTTTGGTTCTTATTGGCTCGCATATAATATGTCAGGAGTTATTTTGATGAAAAGAGCGTTCATGAATGCGGTTTTTTTGATTCTTGCTTTTTTGTTTTTATCCTTGGGCATCCTTGGGGTGATGATCCCCATTCTTCCCACAACGCCATTTTTGCTGGCTGCAGCATTCTTTTTCGCAAAAGGCTCGCCAAGCTTTAACCGCTGGTTTTTGGCTACGGCCTTGTATAAAAATCACCTGGAAGAATTTATTACAACCAGAGCGATGACGCTCAAAAAGAAATTATGGATTGTGATTCCTGTGTCTGTGATGCTTTTAACCAGCGCTTTTCTAATGGGAAAAACAGCTGTGTGGATTTTAGTCTTGCTGCTGATCCTGATCATTTTATATTATTTTAAATTTCAAATAAAAACGATAGAGGAATGAACTTATTTTCATCTGCTATTTATTAACCAAGTGCAGGGCAAAGCCTGCAATTTCTTCATCCACATACACAAACTTGGGCTTTCCGTCCTCCTGCAGCAGCAGGGTATCCAGGTCAAAGCCAAAACCTCGCCTCTGTAAGTGCCACATGGCGCGTTCCACGCTGCTGCAGGCAAGTGCGATGTGACCATGCCTGCCTCTGTAGTTTGTTTTCATCACTTCAAAGCCGGGACCTACAAAGACGCTGCTGCTGTTATCGCGGTGAAGAGGCCAGCCTGTGAGAAAACTGAGTTTCTGCGCGGCTTGAGCGGCTTTGTCAGCGTCCTCGCAGTTGACGCCAATGTGCCAAAGTTCAAAGCCCAGGACTTTTGCAACAGCCTCGGCGGCCAGACGTTCGATCCTGTCCCAATCCCCCCCTTTGACGGCCTCCTGGGGTACCATCCAGCTGCCGCCGCAGGCTGCGACTTTTGGGAAATTCAGATAACTTGTAAGGTTCTCCGAGGTGATGCCGCCGGTAGGAACAAAGCGGATATCGCCATAAGGACCAGACAGGGCTTTGATCATGTCAAGTCCGCCCAGCGCTTCAGCCGGGAAAAACTTGACCGTTAATATGCCCATACCCATCGCAGCTTCGATGTCGGTTGGGGATGAGCATCCCGGCAGCACCGGATAGCCGCGGTCGATGCAATGCCTGACCACCTCTTGATTCAGCCCGGGAGACACAATATAACCGGCACCGGCCTTCCAGGCCTTATCCGCCTGTTCACAGGTCAGCACAGTGCCCGCACCCAGCATCACCTCGGGCAGCTCTTCATGGACCCGACGGATGGCCTCCTCTGCCGCCGCGGTGCGAAAGGTGATTTCCGCTGCAGGCAGACCGCCGTGCAAAAGCGCTTTGCAAAGAGGCACTGCATCTTTTGCTTCGTCCACTTTGATGACGGGTATGATGCCGGCCATTGATAGTTTTTCGAGCATCTGTTCTGTAGCGTTTTTCATATTCTGCCTGACCTTTCGATATGAGATGCAATTATTCATACAGATAAATAAAATGATGTGTTGCAGCTTCTCCTCATAAAAATCTGCAGAGTTCATCCTTTTCAATCATACGCAAGGAAAAGGATGCCGTCAATCCATCTCAAGGCTCATGCAAGGCTTGATGGTGATAGCTTATCCCCCTCATTGTTTAAGTGTTTTATCATATGGTATAATATATCATAAGCTAATAGCTGGTATATGGGTAAGATTGTAAGGGCTGATCTCACCCGAAAAGTTAAGGACGCTTACTAAAAGCTGCTGCTCTTGCCTGGGTTAATCTTTTGAAACAGGCCTTGCAGTGTCCTCATCTGCTTTTTTGTTTGTTTAGATTATTACAATGCAAGGCAGGGTATCATGACGAGGTCGGGATAAAAAGCCCGAACACATCTGCGAAATCTCGGCAGCCATCGCCTTCACGCAGGCCCCGGCACTGTAGCGGTCAGCTACATAGAAGAAAAGGAGTAAGCCATATGCTTCCTGAAATTATCCTGATCATCCTTTATTTTTCAATCTTTTTTATCATTGGAACCATCAAAAAGAACAATGGCCTTGTAGACATCGCCTGGGGGATGGGCTTTGTCATCGTCAGCTGGTTTTCAGTCCTTCGAAATCTGCCTCTCTTTCCCTTTGCCAAGGTGACGATGGCCATTCTCATATCCTTTTGGGGCGTGCGGCTGGCCCATCACCTGTTTTTACGCAATGCCGGCAAGCCAGAGGATTTTCGCTATGTAAACTTCCGCAATAATTGGAAAAAGCTCTTTCTTTTGCGGGCATTTTTCCAGATTTATATGCTGCAGGCACTTTTCCAGTTTATGATTGTCCTACCCGTCATTTTGCCCCACAAGGCAAATGTCATGCCTAGCCTGCCGCTCTTTTTCATCGGACTTGGGTTGTTTGGAATCGGTTTTCTCTTTGAAAG
>JAAZEI010000028.1 GCA_012512355.1 Clostridiales bacterium
AAACAGTACGTACTGCCCAACCTAGCTCTTCTGAATCAGTTAGTTTTTCTCGTATTCTTTTTACATGTACATCAACGGTTCTGCTATCGCCAAAATACTCAAATCCCCAAACTTTCTCAAGAAGCTGTTCACGTGTAAAAACGATATTGGCATGTGAGGCCAAAAAGTAGAGTAGTTCTATTTCTTTTGGCGGCATTACAACCTTTTTTCCAAGATAGAAAACTTCATATCTGCTCATGCTGATGGTGAGACCTGGAAAAGAAACAGTATCATTGTCCTGCTGATCAGATTGACCTCGTCTGAGTACCGCCTTAACCCTCGCGACCAGTTCTTTGGGGTCAAATGGTTTTGTAATATAGTCATCGGCTCCTAGTTCAAGGCCTAAGACTTTGTCAAAGGTCTCATCTTTAGCGGACAGCATGATAATAGGTATGCTGCTGATTTGCCTTATAGATCGACAAACGTGCCAACCATCAACACCCGGCAGCATAATATCAAGAAGAACCAAAGATGGAGGATTTGCTTTGAAGGCTGCCAAAGCGGCATCACCACGTGTAAAACTGATTATTTCAAAGCCTTCTTTCTCAAGATATAAGCGTATAAGCTGAGCAATGTTTTCATCATCGTCAACAACCATAATCGTTTGTTTATTCATTTAAAAATCCTCCTATTCGAGTTCGACCATTGTTACGCCACTCTCGCCTTCTCCATATCGACCAAGTCGGAAATTCTTGATTTGCTTCACGTTTTTAAGATGTTTATGAATGCCTGAGCGTAATACACCGGTACCTTTTCCGTGAATAATGGATACCTCATGCATACCAGATAATATCGCAGTATCAAGGTATCGATCCAGTTCAATTAAAGCTTCATCAAGGGCCAAGCCTCGTAAATCGCATTCCATCTTCACGTTTCGGTTTGCACTGTCAACTTTAGAGCTGATGTTGGTTTTCTTTTTCCCCTTGGGTTTGGAGAGTTTTACTTGACCCAAAGATACCTTCATTTTTATAATACCCGCTTGAATGGTTAATTCATCTTTGCCATCGGGTAAAGTTAATACAGTTCCTGTAGCATTTAGGTGAGGAATAGATACCGTATCGCCAACAGTGATGTCCTCAGGCTTTGTGTTTGCACTAGGAATGCCTGGCGGCAAGCTCTCTGACATATCGCTTTCGAGACCTTGCAATTTGCGCTGCAGCGCATTAAGAGACTGCGTTATATCACCACCGCTGCGTTTCATCAGCTTCAATTCATTGATAATTGAAGCGCTTTCACGCTTAGTTCTTTGGAGAATTCTTCTCGCTTCTTCTTTTGCTTTTTTTTCTGCATTTGCGCGATTTGTTTCTATTTTCTTATAAAGCTCTTGTGCTTCATTGCGAAGACGAACGGTCTCTTGATGAGCGTCCTGTGCTAAGTTCCGCTCTTTTTGCGCTATTTGGCGATGATACTCGGCATTGGCAATAACATCTTCAAATTCTATCGTTTCTGAGCTTAAGAGTTTCCGTGCCGAATCAATTACTTGATCTGAAAGTCCCAATCTTTTTGAGATTTCAAAAGCATTGGATTTTCCGGGAACACCAATTGACAAGCGATAAGTAGGTCTGAGGGTTGCTATATCGAATTCAACACTGGCGTTTTCTACCCCATCCGTTGACAGAGCATAAGCTTTCAGTTCGCTGTAATGAGTTGTAGCAACTGTACGTACAGCATTTTTTTTAAGATAGTTAAGAATAGCTTCTGCCAAAGCAGCGCCTTCAGTGGGATCTGTTCCAGCTCCAAGCTCATCAAAAAGCACAAGATCATCAGGCTGGACCCATTCTAGAATACTGACAATATTGGTCATGTGAGATGAAAATGTTGATAAAGACTGCTCGATGCTTTGTTCATCTCCTATGTCTGCATAAATATGGTTGAAAATCGACAATTCTGTGCCAATATTTGCAGGTACATGTAGTCCACTCTGCGCCATCAAAGAGATCAAACCGACGGTTTTCAAGGTAACAGTTTTTCCACCTGTATTTGGTCCGGTAATTATCAACGTTGTAAAATCATCCCCCAGCCATAAATCGCAGGGGACAACAGTTTCTTTGTCGAGCAAGGGGTGCCTGACACGGACTAATTTTATTCTGCCCTCATTGTTTAATTTAGGTTGAATACCCTGCATCCAGCGCGCTAATAAACCCTTGGAAAATATAAAATCCAAACGAACCAATATGTCAATATTAGCGGA